>JAEYUU010000119.1 GCA_023429545.1 Verrucomicrobiota bacterium | reverse complement strand
CGTCTGGCAAAGTCTCAACTCCCACGACGATCCGCACCTCGGGTCCGGCACTGCGAATGGCTGCAGCCGCGGCATCGAGGGTGGCAGCCTGGGAGGGGGCTGCGATGGAGGAGTTTTTCTCAAACTGGATCACCGCCCTGCTGAGCACCTGCCGGACACTGGTTAGCTGCCCGGCGGGAAGGGGAGACACTGGCTGGTAGGAGGGGAAATGGTAAACCGAAGGGAACACTTCAAAACCCGCGATCACGGTGATTTGCCGTGGGAAGCGGTGCAGGGCAGCCATCCACCGATCGCGCATCGTGGGGGTTGCATGGCCACGGATCACGAGTTCCTGGCCGCTGGCTTCAATGCTCTGCGCACCGGGTGAGGTGAGGAAAGCAGAGAGCAAATGCGGGAGCGCGTCCTCATCGGCAAAGACGGCGGGGGTCACATAGGTGCCGGCATGAAGACCTGTGAAGTCCAGCGGCGCGGTCCCTGCGCCAAGGGGTACCGCCAGGACAATCGCCTGCCGCAGCTTCATCGTCGGCAGGTCTCCGGTGACGCGGAACGTGCCGTCCTTGCGCTCCACCTTGAGACTGGCCGTTGCCTGAAGGGCACCGTGTAGCTGCTGAAGCAGGGGCGGGATTCCCTTCCCGGCGGAAAGCGGTTCCGGGACGACATGCTCGAGAAGCTGGACGCCCGAGCGGTCAATCTCCAGTCCAGGTCGGAATTCTTCGACCCAGTCGAGAGTGTCGCTGAGTTCAGAATTGCTGTGGAGCCAGCCGGACAAAGTGAGATGCGAGCCGGTGAGTGTCCCGGTGATGGCGGGCCGGATCTGGAGATGGTTGTCCTCCTCACGACAGCGCAGGCCTTGGATGGCGTCCACGGCGGCGCGAGCCTGTTCCCGATGGGCGGGCTGTGCCACCTCGCCGCGCAGGGATACATCGACGTAGTTCAGCTCTGACCGCACGGCGGCGAATGGAGGAGCGCCGAGCACCTTCTCAACTTGTGCAGCCAGTGGCGCCTGCAAATGACCCAAGAACTGCTGCCGGAACCCAAGAACCAGCACAGGAAACGCCAGCAGAAAGATGATGGTGTACAGGAACCTCATGTGGCGGCTGAATATTTACGTAGGGAATCCGCCAGAATTCAAGGAAAGGCTGGGGGAATCGGGTGGATGGACCAGAACGGGCCACAGGCCGGTCTACAGCGTCCTGGAGGTGGCGGGTTCCTGTGGAGACCCTATCACTTTGGGTTTGCAGACCTGCCTGAAGGGGTGAAACACTCCCGCCCCTCCCATCCGGGCACCGAATCCAGACACAACACTCCATGTCCCTTCTCATTTCAGGCTCCATCGGCATCGACAACATCAAGACCCCCACCGCGTCCGAGGAGGGCCTGCTGGGCGGTTCCGCGGCTTATGCGGCGCTGGCAGCCAGTGTATTTGTGAAGCCGGTGCATCTCGTGGGCATTGTGGGGAACGACTTTCCCGCCGCGCACCTCGACATGCTGACGAGCAAGGGCATCGAACTGGGCAGCGTGGAGCGCAGCAGCGGCGAGAGCTTTACCTGGAGTGGCGCCTACCACGAGGACATGAACACCCGCGACACCCTCAAGGTGGGGATTAATGTGCTGGAAACCTGGCAGCCCCGCCTGATGGGCGACGCGCCCGAGGTGAAGTTTGCCATGCTGGGAAACATGAGCCCGGACAACCAGCTCCAGACGCTGGAGCAGTGCAAGTCGGTGGAATTTGTCGCGGCGGACACCATGGATCTCTGGATCCACATCGCCAATGAGCGCCTGCATGAAGTGATGAAGAAGCTCGACCTGCTCGTCATCAATGACGGCGAGGCCAAGCAGTTCACCGGCGCGACGAATTTGATCGAAGCGGGCCGCCGCCTGCAGCAGAAGGGCCCGAAGTACGTGGTCGTGAAGCGTGGTGAGCACGGAAGCTTCCTTTTTGGGAAAGGCCCGGAGGAGTTCTTTGCGTGCTCGGCCTATCCGTTGAGCAGCGTGTTTGACCCTACCGGAGCGGGCGACAGCTTTCTGGGCGGCATGATCGGATGGCTGGCCTCCAAGAACAAGAGTGAGCCCACGTTTGAAGAACTCAAGGTCGCCGTGGCGCACGGCAGCGTGGTCGCCAGCTTCACCTGCGAGGCCTTCAGCACGCAGCGGCTGGAGCGCGTGGATGGCTCCGACGTGCAAAAGAGACTCGAAGAATTGAAGGCATTTACCGCCTTCGCCGCGTAACACTTGTTACGCTGAATGAAAGTCATCTTTCGTGTCTTTGGTTACGTCCGCCGGTATCCCGGCATGGCGGCGGCGCAACTTGCGTGCGCGATCCTCGGTACCCTGCTGGTGCTGGTGTTTCCGAACATCGCGCAGCGGATCGTGGATGGTCAGGTGGGACGTGACCAGATCGGCACCGCCATCCTGGTGGGGTTAGGGGCTTTCTTTGCGCAGGATTTTCTGAACGCCCTGCGCATCCAGCTGAACAACACCTTCGAGCAACTCGTCATTTACGACCTGCGGAGTGAAATGTATGAGCGTCTGCAGCGGCTGCCGCTGCGGTGGTTCGACAACCGGCCCACGGGCGACATCATGACGACCGTGAGCGAGGACATTCCCGCCGTGGAGCGTGTCCTTATTGATGGCATCGAGCAGGGGGCGATTGCCGTCCTGCAAATCGCCATCGTGGCGGTGTACATGTTCAGCGTGAATACCACGCTGGCGTGGGTTACTTGCGTGCCGGTGCCCTTCATCGCCATGGGGGCGCTGGCTTACACCCTCACGTCCAAGGAGCGGGCCCGCCGCGTGCGCAAGGCCAGCAGCGCCATGAACTCCCTGCTGCATGACAACGTGGCGGGCATGCGCCAGATCAAGGCCTATGCCATGGAGAAGGAGGAGCATGCCCGCTTCAACCTTGCGAGCGATGCCCTCCGCCGTGCCACGCTCCACATCATGCGCGTGTGGTCCGTGTACCGGCCCACCATGAACTTCATGACAAACCTGGGCTACATCCTGGTGGTGTGGGTGGGGGCAAATGCGCTGTACCGCGGAGAGATCACTGCCGGAGAGATCCTGTCCTTCATCATCCTGTTGCGGATGTTTTATGAACCCATCGGGCAAATCCACTCGCTGAACCAGCTCTTTGTCGCGGGACGCAGCGCCGGGGAGCGTGTGTTCGACATTCTGGATGCGGAGGAGGAGAAGGACAACGACACCGGCCGGAAGCTCGACCACATCAGCGGTCACATCGTGTACGACCATGTGCATTTCAGCTATGGGAATGTGCCCACGGTGAACGAGGTGTCGCTGGAGGCGAAGCCGGGGCAGACCATCGCCCTGGTGGGCCCCACAGGAGCTGGAAAGAGCACGCTCATCAACCTGCTGACACGGTTCTATGAATATGATTCCGGCCAGATCCTTCTGGACGGCGTGCCCGTGCATGAACTGAACAAGGCCTGGCTGCGCGCGAACATCGGGTATGTGACGCAGGAGAGTTTCCTCTTCAATGGCACCGTGCGTGAAAACCTGCTCATCGGCCGGCGCGATGCCTCAGATGAGGAGCTCTGGACGGCCCTGGCCAGTGCGAATGCAAAGCACTTCGTGGAAGCCCTCCCGGACGGGCTCAGCACCAAGGTGGGCGAGCGTGGGATCAAGCTCAGCGTCGGCGAGAAGCAGCGGGTCTCCATCGCCCGCGCCCTGCTGCGCAATCCCCGCATCCTCCTGC
>JAEYUU010000083.1 GCA_023429545.1 Verrucomicrobiota bacterium | reverse complement strand
AAGAGAGGGTGGCCGCACCGCCGTGGGCAGGAGCGCGTACCAGAGCAGCAGGCTCAGCAGCCCCAGTCCTATCAGGATGCCAACGGCCACCAGCCACCACGGGGTGATCGTCATCGCGGGGAAATCTGGCGGCGCAATCTCAGGATGGGGCAGGGGAACCGGCGGCGGCACGGGGCCAGCAGGTGGCGTGCCCTGGGCTATGATCCCTGAAGATGTGAGGAAAAGGAACAGCACGCCGGACAGCATGTGCCCGGGGAAACTGTCAAGCGTGGGCGCGCTGCCTCCACTCCTTGAGCGGTGCGACCCTCTCACGGCATCTTGTTTGACTTCCATGCTATTCAACTGCACTCGCATCTGTCCTGCTCAACGTGGATTGCCCTCACTACCTTCGTTTCCGCGATCGAAAATACGCGCGCAGTGCGGGTAGGTAGTCAGTATCGGTCTTGATGGATACGCGTTCCACGCGGTTTCTGCTGAGCATTCCGGAAAGGTTGTCCTGCATGGCTTGCATGCGCAGATGGTAGATCTGCCTCACATAGGGATCAGAGGTGTTCACGATCACCTGCTCGCCCGTCTCCGGATCCTCCAGGCACATGCGTCCGGCCTTGGGTAGTTGCAGTTCTCGGGGATCCAGCACCTGCACGGCCACCACATCATGCTTTGAGGCGGCGGCGCGCAGCGGTTTCTCCCACGCCTTGCTGTCCATCCCGGTCATGAAATCAGAAATGATGAATACGAGCGCACGATGGGGGATGCGCTTCACGGCGAGATCGAGCACTTGGGAAAAATCCGTGCCGAACTGGCGTGGCTGGTAGTTCAGGATCTCACGGACCACGCGGAGCGCCTGTGCCGAGCCCTTGCGCGCCGGCAGATAGAACTCCACCTCACTGCTGAACATGGCGAGGCCCACCTTGTCCTGATTCTGCTGCGCGCTGAAGGCGAACACCGCGGCGATTTCCGCCATGCGCTCGCGCTTGCTGTCCTCTCCGCTGCCGTAGTCACCGCTGCGGCTCACATCCACCAGCAGCAGCACGGTCATCTCGCGCTCCTCCACATACTTGCGGATGTACGGCTCATTCATTCGCGCCGTGACATTCCAGTCGAGAAACCTCACGTCATCCCCGGCCTGGTATTCGCGGAAGTCATCGAACTCGATCCCCTGCCCCTTGAACCGGCTGTGATACTGGCCACCGAGGGACTCCTTCACCAGTCCGCGTGTGATCAGCTCAATGCGCCGCACCCGTTTCAGGATGCGGTTGACGCGGTCTTCCGAGTCGTGTTTCACAAGCGATGGCGGGCGGGAACAGGTGGCAGGCTTACGGCACGGGCAGCTTGTCCAGCAACTGCGTGACGATGTCATCCGTGGTCACGCCCTCGGCTTCCGCTTCGTAGCTCAGGAGAATGCGGTGACGCAGGATGTCCGGTGCGAGCGCCTTCACGTCATTGGGCGTCACATAGTCGCGACTTTGCAGGAAGGCGTTGGCCTTGGACGCCAGCGCGAGATTGATGGTGCCACGCGGTGAGGCGCCGCAGCGGATGAGGTTCTTCAAGTGCGCCGTCACGCCCTCGGGATGCCGGGATGCGTGGATGATGCTCACGATGTAGTCCTTCACCTTGTCATCCATGTGAATGTCATTCACCAACGAGCGGCTGTTGGCGATCTGCTGGATGGCAATCACAGGCTCCACCTCCAAATTCGGTCGTGAGGTGGCCATGCGGTCCAGCACGAGACGCTCCTCCTCAACGGTGGGATAGTCCACGCGCACCTTCAGCAGGAAACGGTCGAGCTGGGCTTCGGGGAGGGTGTAGGTGCCCTCCTGGTCGATGGGGTTCTGCGTGGCCAGCACCACGAAGGGATTCGGCAGGGTGTAGGTGTCCGTGCCGATAGTCACCTGCCGTTCCTGCATGGCCTCCAGCAGGGCGCTCTGCACCTTGGCCGGCGCGCGGTTGATCTCATCCGCCAGCACGAGGTTGGCAAACACCGGGCCCAAGCGCGGGCTGAAGGTGCCCTCACGGGGATTGAAGATCATGGTGCCCACCACATCCGCAGGCAGCAGGTCCGGGGTGAACTGGATGCGCTGGAAGCGCGCATGGAGGCAATTCGCCAAGGTGCGCACGGTGAGGGTCTTGGCTAGGCCGGGCACACCCTCCAGCAGCACGTGGCCATTGGTCAGCAGGGCGATGAGAAGGCGGTCCACCAGTTCCGTCTGCCCCACGAGCACCCTTGCAATCTCGGATCGGAGGGGCTGCACCCAGGATGACGCGGCTTGAATGTCTTCAATGGTTACGGAAGCCTGGGGATGGGTCGGCGGGGGGAGGTTTGGGGCGGATTCCATGAGACGAATTTGCAAAGGCTACAAAGACAACGCTTCCCACGCGAGCGTTCGTTTTGGGAAAATGGGGAAATGCACGATCTACGAGGCAGTTCCCGCGTCCTGAGTGTTAGCAGCCGGATGAGTACGTCCCCCGTCACCGCTTTGGGATGCCCTCAAAACGGTGCGACGGTAGGACGGTAGTGAGCTGCGTGAGATGGTCATGTCATGAGTGGCTCCGGGTTAACCAGAAACATCCCATGAGTTAGCGACTCCACTGCACGCCCCCCACCGTCCTACCG
>JAEYUU010000068.1 GCA_023429545.1 Verrucomicrobiota bacterium | reverse complement strand
TTCTCGGCCCGATCAAGAACAAGCCGGTACAACTGCCCAATGGCGACATCCTGTGCCCCACCAGCAATGAAACCCACGAGAAGCCAAGCAAATGGACGGTGCACTTCGAACGCAGCAGCGATCTCGGCAAGACGTGGCGCAAGATTGGCCCCGTGAATGACGGCGTTGCCATTCAGGCCATCCAGCCCAGCATTCTCAAACTCGGACCGGATGCACTGCTGGCCATCGGTCGCTCGCGTCAGGATCGCGTGTTCGAAATACGCAGTGAAGATGGTGGTAACACGTGGGGGAAAATGACCCTTGGGACGCTGCCGAACAACAACAGCGGCACCGATGCCGTGACGCTGGCTGACGGCACCCACCTCATCATCTACAATCACATCGCAGGTACTCCTGGGAAATGGGGCGGCAAACGCACGCCGCTGAACCTTGCCTCCTCCAAAGACGCCAGGAACTGGAATGCCGCCTTGGTACTGGAGAGTGATCCGGGTGAGTACAGCTATCCCGCCATCATCCAGACCAGCGATGGTCTGGTGCACATCACCTACACCTGGAAGCGCCAGAAGGTGAAGCATGTGGTGGTCGATCCCGCAAAGTTTGCGCTCAAGCCCATCGCGGACGGCGAGTGGCCGAAGTGAGTGTGCCAACCTCCACGTGTCCCACAGGAGTGCTCTATGCGCGCTACATACATCGCATCACTTGTTTGCAGCCTGACGCTCGCTTGGGTCGCCAGCGCCATCGCCCAGGGAACTGCCAGCTTGCCACCCATGCTGAACCTTCCCGGCACGGGTGGCGAAGAGACCGAGATTGATTACAACGCACTCCCCGTGCTGAAGGGGACGCATGCTGTCGTTTGTGTCCCGGATCCGGAGTGGAAGTTCCAGCTTCATAATTATCTCCTCCATCACGACGGGAAATTCTGGTGCATGTGGAGTCATGGACCGGTGGTGGAGGATGTGCCAACGCAGCATGTGCGCTATGCCACCAGTGACGACGGACTGAAGTGGAGTGAGCCTAGTATGCTAACCGGTCCACCGGCGGAAGGACGCGCCTACATCGCTCGTGGTTTCTGGATTCGTGATGGCGAACTGCTGGCGCTCGCGGCTAGCTACAAGGGAAAGGGTGCCTTCGGTGTGGACAAGAATCTGAAGCTCGTGGCGTTCGTTTACAACAAGGCGGATGGGACATGGAAGGAGAAGAGTGTGCTCTATGAGAATGCCATCAACAACTTTGCGCCGCAGAAACTCTCCACTGGCGAGTGGATGATGACCCGCCGTGATGCCCGCTTCAATGTCTCAATGCTCATCGGCGGCACCAAGGCGCCGGATGACTGGCAGATTTTCCCAGTGGTGGATCGCATGCAGGCCATGAAAAGCAGCAAGTTCAGCCCGGATGAGCCTGTGTGGTGGGAGCAACCGGACGGTAACATTGTCGCCGCCATCCGGGACAATGGAGGCTCTCAGCGCCTGTTCCGCTCTATTTCACGCGATCACGGTCGCACCTGGAGCACGCCTGAGAAGACAAACTATCCGAATGCCACCAGCAAGCTCTTCACTCTGCGCACGAGCCGTGGGTTCAGGGTGCTCGTGTCGAATGCGAACCCCAAGATCGGACGCCGCGAGATGCACCTCGCCATCTCGGAAGATGGACTGACCTACACCCGCCTGGCCCGGCTCGACATCCCATCGGCCAAGCCCGGCACTTTGCAGTACCCGCACGTCATCGAGCACGCTGGACACCTGTACATCGCCTTCTCACGAAACAAGGCCGCCACTGAACTGCTCAAGGTGTCGCTGGATGACATCGCACACCTGCTCACTGACGGTCTGCCAGCGACGCAGGCACCGGCAACAGGCAAGCCGGACTGACCAGTGACTTCCTCTTCCCTGTGAGCCACCGGCCCTGCCATCATTGCCCTGCATGATTCTCGCTCCTCCTCCCTCCACCGCGCGCTACGCGTGGACCATCGTCGCGCTGCTTTTTCCAGTGGCGCTGCTGAACTACCTGGATCGTCAGATGATCGCTTCCATGAAGGTGTCCGTGATGAAGGACATTCCTTCCGTGGGGTCGGAGGAAAACTGGGGGCACATGCTCGCGCAGTTCAAGTGGGTGTACGCCTTCTTCAGTCCCATCGGAGGGTACATTGCGGACCGATTCAGCAAGCGGTACACCATTTGCGCGAGCCTCGCCGTATGGTCCGCAATCACCTGGTGGACAGGGCACGCTACATCCTTCAATGAGCTTCTATGGGCCCGTTCGTTGATGGGCATTAGCGAGGCGTTCTACATCCCGGCCGCACTTGCCCTCATTGCGGACTATCACAGCACCCTCACACGCTCACGCGCGGTGAGCATTCACCAGATGGGTATCTACTGCGGCGTCATCGTGGGTGGATTCACCGGTTATGTGGCAGATGCGCCCAGCCTGGGATGGCGCTTCGCGTTCGACATCACGGGCATTGTCGGGGTGTTGTATGCGGTGCCACTTCTGCTGTTGCTCAGGGACAAGTCCCGCTATGTGGCAGCGGAGGTGGTGGGCACAGTTGCCACCTCGGTTGAGGTCTCAAAAGACAATGAATTCAAGAAGCTGTTGAGTGCCCTGTGGGTGTTGTTCAGCAATTCGTCATTCTTGCTGCTAGTCCTGTACTTCACCCTGCCTGCCATCGCCGCGTGGGTGGTGCGAGATTGGATGCCTGCCATCCTGCAAAAGGAATTCAATATCTCCCAAGGGAAGGCCGGCGTCTCCGCGGCTCTCTACTGGCAGGCAGCGGCCCTCGTGTCTGCCATCTTCGCCGGTTGGCTGGCGGACAAATGGATGCGCCGCAGCGAGCGCGGGCGCATCTATGTGAGTGCCCTGGGCATGGCTATGATCGTGCCGGCATTGTTCAGCGTGGGCAATGCACCCGCCATGCACTCCTTTGGGCTGGCCATCTTCGGCCTCATCCTCTTTGGCATGGGTTGGGGTTTCTTTGACATCAACAACATGCCCATACTTTCCCAGATCGTGCGCCCGGACCTGCGCGCCACTGGCTACGGCATCATGAACTTTGTCAGCATGATGTTCGGCGGGGTGGCCGACTGGCTGTTCGGCTACATGCGGGATCGTCATGTGCCCCTCAACATCATTTTCTCCGCCTTCGCGGGTGTGTGCATCCTGTCAGCTCTTTTCGTGCTGATGATCCGCCCCCGCGATACCGGAGATCGCCATTCCTAGACCAGACATCAAATGAATCATCATCAAGCGCCCGCCTACCGCGGCATCATCCCCCCCATCATCACCCCGCTCAAGGATCGTGACACGCTGGATGTCGCAGGACTGGAGCGGCTTGTGGACCACATGCTGGGAGGCGGGGTGCATGGCATCTTCGCCTTGGGCACCACGGGTGAAGCTCCGAGCCTGAGCTACCGGCTTCGACGGGAGATGGTCAAGCGTACCTGCAAGCTCGTCGCCGGCCGTGTTCCCGTACTGGTTGGCATCACGGACACCTCCTTTGTGGAAAGCGTTGAGCTGGCCCGTTTCTCCGCGGAGCAGGGAGCGAAGGCGGTGGTGCTCTCCGCGCCCTACTACTTCCCGGTGGGCCAGCCGGAACTGGTCGAGTACGTGGAGGATCTGGTCCCGGAGCTGCCGCTGCCCGTCTTCCTCTACAACATGCCGACCCACACGAAGGTGACCTTCGAGATGGATACCGTGCATCGTGCCATGCAGCTTCCGGGTGTCATTGGTCTGAAGGACAGCTCGGGCAATATGGTGTACTATCATCAACTGATCCGTGCGCTGATCCAGCGCCCGGACTGGAGCCTGCTGGTGGGTCCGGAGGAACTTCTCGGTGAAAGCGTGCTTCTGGGAGGTCACGGCGGTGTCTGCGGTGGAGCGAATCTCTGCCCGCGACTCTACGTCTCGCTCTATGAGGCTGCGGTGAAGAGAGATGTGCACCGCGTGATGGAACTGCATGCGCAGGTGATGCGGATTTCGAGCACCATCTACAAAGTGGGCCGCTATGGCTCCGCCTTCATCAAGAGCGTGAAGTGTGCCCTGAGTGTGCTGGGCATCTGTGATGATTTCCTGGCCGAGCCATTCCACCGATTCCGTGAGCAGGAGCGGGAGAGAGTGGGGGGCTTTCTCAGGGAGTTCGGTATCACGCGAGACCACGCGTGGCCCGCAGCGGCGCACATTTCCGCTTAGCACCCTCCTCTCAGCCAGAGCTGCTTTCATCCTCTTCCTTTTCTCTCTCATGAAACTCAGCCGGAAAAACAAGCCCTCGAAGCAGGCCGTCCAACTCATCGCCAGCGGTGACCTGCGCCTCACCGCGAACCAGACTTGCTGGCCCGCCCAGCATGCCATGGAGCAGGCACTTGCCGGGGCCCTCGCCGCCGAGGGATTCGATCTCGTGCGTTCCCATCCGTACAAGGAGGATGAGAAGCATGGCTTCATCGCCAGCCAGCGCGAGGGCATCGAGGTCTTCCGCAACATCGATCCCGACGCACCGCTCATCGTGGCCGAGGCCGTGTGGCAGTATTCCCACCATGTGCTGGCTGGTCTTACCACGCATCGCGGTCCGATCCTCACCGTGGCGAACTGGTCCGGTCAGTGGCCCGGCCTGGTGGGCATGCTGAACCTCAATGGCTCTCTCACCAAGGCAGGCGTGCGCTACTCCACTCTCTGGAGCGAAGACTTCACGGATGCCTTCTTCAAGACGAAGCTGCGCCAGTGGCTGAAGTCCGGCAAGATCACGCATGACCTCAGCCATGCGAAGAAACTCGAGAAGGTGAAGGTCCCCGCGCAAGCGGCGAAGCTGGGCTCGCAGCTCGGCGCGGAGTTGCGCGCGCAGAAGGCCATCCTCGGCATCTTCGATGAGGGCTGCATGGGCATGTTCAACGCCATCATTCCGGATCACGCGCTGCATGCCTGCGGTGTGTTCAAGGAACGCCTCAGCCAGTCGTCACTCTTCTACGAGACCATGCAGACCAGCGATGAGGAAGCCCGGGCCGTGCTCGACTGGTTGGTGAAGAAGGGGATGAAGTTCCACTTTGGAACCAATCACGCGACCGAGCTCACGAGCGAGCAGGTTCTCATGCAGTGCAAAATGTACGTCGCGGCGGTGCGCATCGCGGATGACTTCGGCTGCGACGCGATCGGCATCCAGTACCAGCAGGGGCTCAAGGACCTGCTGCCCGCGAGCGACCTTGTGGAGGGCACCCTGAACAATACCGACCGTCCACCTGTCACCAGCCGCGATGGGGCGCGTGTTCTCTTCAAAGGAGAGGCGATCGTGCACTTCAATGAAGTGGATGAATGTGCCGGGCTCGATGGCCTCATGACCTGCCGCGTGCATCAGGCGCTGGGTCAGCCGGTGGAGTCCACGCTGCATGACGTGCGCTGGGGCGAAGCGTATGGGGACGACTACGTGTGGGTCCTCCTCATCAGTGGCGCCGCGCCGCCAGCCCATTTCATCAAGGGATGGAAGGGTGCCGATGGCCTCCGCCAGCCCGCCATGTATTTCCCCAATGGAGGCAGCACGCTGCGGGGTATCTCGAAGCCCGGTGAGATCGTGTGGTCGCGCATCTATGTGGAAGATGAGGCGTTGCTCATGGACATCGGTCGAGGCGGAGTCGTGGAACTGCCCAAGGAGGAAACTCAACGTCGCTGGGAGGCCACCACCCCGCAGTG
>JAEYUU010000044.1 GCA_023429545.1 Verrucomicrobiota bacterium | reverse complement strand
GGGTACAGCAGTCCGCCACTGCGGCGACCATCCAGCACCTCTCCATCCAGTGCGGCGCGGAAGACGTCGCGCCACGGCCGGTTGGCACCCTGCATCAGCCTGAACTGGGTGACCGTGAGCTGGGTCTTGTCGTAAACCAGCCTCGTTTCCAGGTTCGCAGCGGCGGCGCGCAGGTGAATCGTGTGATCGCCCGCGGGAAGTGGACGATCACTGACAGGTCCCCGGTCGGCAAAGTTGTCTCGGAACGCGCATTCCGTCGCGCCCTCGACGGTGAGCAGGGCGGTGGGTTTCCCATTTGCCGGGGCATTCTTCGCCGGAGCCACCCGCACATCCAGGCGGTAAACGCCGAGCCAGGGGCGAATCGGATCGAAGATCTGGAGCTCCTTGAACTGGTGGACCAGCGGCGAGGCCTCGCATTGCCGGGCGGTGAGACTGCTGCCATAGCCGGTGGCCAGCATGCTGCCAAGGGAATTGAAATGAAGCCCGGCATCCGGGAACGAGTGCTGTTCCGCATTGGGCGCGCCGATGACATCCGGATGCTTCGCCACGTACCCCGTCGGCAGCGGGTAGGTGGGGGCCGATGGATAATAATTGCTGAAGGCAAAGTGCCGGTACCCCATCTCGTAAAAGATGTCCCGGGAGGCATCGGTCTGCCCCTGATGCTGATGGGACATGGAGTGCAGATAGGCGCAGGCGTCCCAATCAACGCCCGCATAAGGATTCTCCATGTCCCGTCCCGAATTCTTGGCGTCCGGGGCATTTTGAGGGAGGCCCCGCGTCGCAGACAGTCCGGCGAGAGTGAACAGCAGGCTCCTTCGTTTAATCATGGGAGGATCAAAAGCGGGTGTCGGAGAGTTGTTCTTTCATGAACCAGATGCACGGGCGATGTGCACGACGCTACAGGGTGCATTCCGTCATCCGAAGTTTCCACAGATTGCAATTCAGCGAGGATTCATGCACATCATCGGCATGCTGGGCCGGGATTTCTTCCAACGCGATGTGCTGACGGTGGCGCGTGAACTGGTGGGCGTGGAATTCGTGTGGCACGGCAGTAGCGGCATCATCGTGGAGACGGAGGCCTATGGCGTGGAACATGATGAAGCGTGCCACACCGCGAGCCGGCCAAGCGCGCGGCAGTTCGTGCTGAATGAGCCTCCCGGTGCCGCTTATGTGTATTTCAACTAGGGCATGTACTGGCTCTTCAACCTGCTGGTGAAAGGTGGCACACGTGATGGATTGATCCTCATCCGCGCATTGGAACCGGTGAGCGGCATCAAGGAGATGCAGAAGCGACGTGGCCGGGAAAAGATTACGGAACTGTGCAGCGGCCCGGGCAAGCTCGCAGTTGCCCTGGGCATTTCCGGTTCAGATCATCGCACGCCCATGGCCGGTCGCGGCCGCCCCCAAGGTGTGGGCTTGCGCATTCCCAAGACAGGCCATGCGCACGACGTGGCGGAAGACATCCGCGTGGGCATCAGCAAGGCGGTGAATCATCCCTGGCGCTACCTCGCGCGGGGCAATCCCAACGTGAGTGTGGCGCACGGGAAGGTGAAGGTGCCCGGGAGTGGAGGCTCTCAAAAATCAAAGTGAAACAAGATGTCTGCTGACCGGTATCCCGACAGCGAGTTCCCGTGGACGATGTATTTCAACGGGCATCCTATGCCGCGATGGGCGAACTGCTGGCATTTCATTCCCTTTCTCAGTCGTGCCGAGGATCTCATGCGAGAATGGTCGTGCACGGCCGATTTTAAGCGCTTGTGGAGGCTAAGCTGCCGGATTGATCACTGTGGCGGAGCTGAGAGTGAAGACCCCGAAATCTTTCGCGTGTGTTGCACTACGCTCATCTATCTAATGCTCCGGGACGAGGAGACAATGCTCAAGGAGATGCTTCACGAAGGCATATCTGTCGACGCTGCGCCTGGCGAGGTGTTCACGGGCGTGCTGGGTGGTCTGTTTGCCATGAACCAGCACTGCCGCAAGGACGGTTATGCCATTTGGACGAGTGGGTATGAAGCTGACCGCGAAGTCCTGGGTGATTTCATCCGGCGCTATCAACTTCCCATCGAGCACCCAGACAGGACGGAACTCCCACACCTTGGAACATTTCGCAGGGAGAACATGTTTCAGGTTGATTCCATGCGCCGTGACATTGTGGGCTTGCTTGGCACACGTCCGATATCCAAGGAAATTCGACGCTCGATTCACGAGTTGCCAAAAGAAGGCTAGCAAGCGGGTTTTCTCAATATTTGCTGAGTTGAAGCGCGTCCCGGTCCGAGTATGGAAGGCGGGTGCAGGATGCCTCTCTTAGCGAACGACTCGCGCGCGCGGTCTCGGCGGATTTTTTCCGGCCGCTGACCCGCCCGTCCGCGCCTGTGTCCGTGGATTGCGCCCAGCGGCTCATCGAGGACGCAGGCCTGGCGGGACGGCTGCCCCTGGCGGAGGCCCGGCAGATCATCCGTGAGGTGCTCGTGCGGCATCCGCAGGTGAAACTGGATGACGATGAGGGCGCGCAGGCGCGTGACGTGGGGCAGCGTGCGGGGATGTTCATGAACCGGCTGCTTGCCGCCGGCTGGCTGGAAGAGCAGACGCTTGGTCTGCAGGACCGGCGCATCATCGTGACCCCGGGGCTGCGCCTGCTCATGGGCATGCTGCGGGCGCTGGCAGAGGACGAGGTCGCAGAGTTGCGCACCTTTGCGGATACCCTGCGCGGTGTCTGCGAAACCCTGGAGCAGCCCCACGTGCTGGAGGCTGCGCAACCCGGCGATGCCCTGCGCGCCACGGTCAATGATCTCAACCAGCGGCTGGATCTTGCCGTGACGCAGCTCTATTCCGTGGAGAAGCTCATCGCGGGTTTCGAGATGCAGCAGCGGCAGACCACCACGCCCGCGCAGACGCTGCGGGTGTTCTACACCGAGTTCGCCCAAGGGCAGCACATGGTCTGCTATGATGTGCTGAGCAAGGGCGGGCTTCTCTCCCGTCTGCGCGCCGCGCGCGCCAAGGTGGCCGAGCACCAGGATGATCCACTGGTGCGGGAGCGGCTCGCGGAGGGGCTGGGCGAGCACTTTGGCTATGAAGTGACCGAGGCCGCGCAGCGGTCGCGTGAGGCGCTGGCCCGGCTGGAGCGCGGCCTTGGCGGCTTGGGCGATATCGCCCGCGCCATTGATGAGCGCATGGCTGCCTTCAACCGGCTCTCCCAGCAGCGCTACCGGTACCAGACCGAGGTGCGCGGACGCCGCCCGGAGCTGGTGAAGGCCTATTGCGATGCCATCAATGCTGCTCACGCCGGCTCCCATTTTCGTGAACTCACGGACGCACCGCCGGATTTCTCACCGCTCTGTCCGGAGGTGAAGTTTTACTACGGCACAGGAGCCCTCTGGAAGAAGGGGAACCGCCGCGCGCCCGTGGATCTGAGGTTCACGGCAGGACGCGCCACGCCTGAGGATGAAGCAGCCGCCATGGAGGCCATGAGGCAGCGGCAGCGCCTCGCGCTCACCCCGATGCGTGCCGCCCGCCTGGTGGCCAGGCTCATCCCTGAAAAGAAAATCACGCGCAGCACGCAGGAGCTCAAGACCAGCAGCACGGATGAGCTGCTCGATCTGCTCGCGGCCGTGGCCTATGATCACGCGCAGGATGAGCAGGGCCGCATGGTGCGCTGGCAGGTGGCGGGTGACCGCCGTACCGCGGGTCTGCAACCGGAAACAGTTGCGCGGGACGCCCAGATGGAGTGGCTTGTGGACCGCTTTTCCCTGACACGCGTTTCATGAACACAGAGCACGTCGATCCCCTGTGGCCCAGCTTCTGGCACGATGTTCCTGTGCAGGATCGCGCGCCCATGCGGGACATCCTCGCGGAGCTGCTCAGCCATGGTGTATTGCTTGGTGATACAGGAAGTGGTCGCGAACTGCTGCTGGTAGCCCAGGAGTACCGGCTCCGGCTGGCGGACTACCTCGCGCCGCTGGGACTGGAGCTGGTGGTGGATGAGGAGGTGCCGCTCCTGCAGGCCCGACCCCGCGCGGAGTCATGCCAGCTGCTGGGTTCATTCAACAAATGGGAGACCCTCATCCTGCTGGCCCTGTGGCGCGTGTGGGATGAGGCGCAGACAGCCGGGCTCAGCGCGGCGGTCACGCTCACGCTGGATGAGCTGTATGAAAAACTGCATGTGTACTTCGAGGACATCGAGAGACCGGAGCGCACGCAACTCGAAGACGCGCTGAACAAACTGAAGCGTCACCGCCTCGTGCGCACGCGCCGTCCGGATGGCTCGGAGAGCCCCGGGGAGACGTGCATCGAGGTGCTGCCGTCGCTGGCAAGAGTCATCCCTTTCGATACCATCGAGAACTGGCGGGAGCGTGCGGATCTGGCAGCGCCCGCCTCCCAGCGTGAGGAGGCGCCGGGAACCGCGTCCGCATGAAAGGTCCGCGCCGCATCACCTTGAGCCGCATCATAGCGGTGAACTGGTATGGCTACCGCCAGTTCATCGATGTGCAGGGACTTTCGCTCATCACGGGCGCCAATGGCTCGGGCAAGAGCGCGCTGCTGGACCTCATCCAGTTCGTCATGCTGGGTGAGCAACTCAGCCGTTTCAACAATGCCGCTGCCGGCGCGGGCAGCGGGCGCACGCTGCGTGGGTACTGCCTGTGCGATACC
>JAEYUU010000780.1 GCA_023429545.1 Verrucomicrobiota bacterium | reverse complement strand
GATTCACGGGCGGGTGGAGCGGGACGACTACACGGTGGACAAGGTTTACTTCGAGTCTGTTCCCGGCCACTTTGTCACGGGCAGCCTCTACCTTCCGAAGAAGCCCGGGGAGAAGATGCCTGCTGTCCTCTGCCCGCATGGCCACTGGCCCAATGGACGCTTCATGCTGCTGAATGACGCCGGTGTGAAGCGGGAGATCGCCTCGGGTGCGGAACGTTTCGAGAACGCCGCGCGCTCACCGCTGCAGGCGCGCTGCGTGCAGCTCGCCCGGATGGGCTGCGCCGTCTTCCACTATGACATGCTGGGGAATGCAGACAGCGTGCAGTTCGCCGATGAGAAGGGAACTCCCGAGCACCGCCACGGCCCGAAGCAGAAGGGCTTCGTGAGCGTGGAAGCGGAATCACACCTCCTGGGCCATTTTAACCTGCAGACCTGGAACAGCATCCGCGCGCTGGACTTTGTGCTGACCCTGCCGGGCGTGGATCCCACGCGCATCGGCTGCACTGGCGCCAGCGGTGGTGGCACGCAAACGATGATCCTGAGCGGGGTCGACGAGCGCGTCACCGCAGCCTTCCCCTGCGTCATGGTCAGCACCGCCATGCAGGGAGGCTGCGTGTGTGAGAACACGAACCACCTGCGCATCGACCAGGGAAACATTGACTTCGCGGCGCTCACCGCCCCACGTCCGCTGGGCATGACCACCGCAAACGACTGGACCAAGGAACTCGACACCAAAGGCTTTCCCGATCTCAAGAATCTCTACTCGATGCTGGGCGTGCCAAACAACGTTACCGCGCTCTTCGCCCCGCACTTTCCGCACAACTACAATCACGTCTCGCGCACGGCGATGTACAATTTCTTCAACAAGCACTTCAAGCTCGGTCTGGAGGAGCCTGTGCTGGAGCGCGACTTCAAGATGCTCTCGCAGGAGGAGATGAGTGTGTGGGATGAGAAGCATCCCAAGCCCACTGGCGACAAGATTGGCGAGGCGCACGAAGTCGCACTGGTGAAGTGGTTCTCCCAGGATGAGGAGAAACAAATCGCGCCCCTGCTCGCTCCGAAGACTGCGGCGGATGTGGCAAAACAGCGGGAGATTCTCGGCGGCGGCTGGCAGGTACTGATTGGTCGCAAGCTGCCGGCCAAGGGAGAATCTGTACATGGCCTCGGCACCAAGGAGGACAAGGGGGGATACCTGCTTATGCGCGGCATCACTGCCAGCAAGAGCGGAAGCGTGGACACTACCTTTATTCACCCCAAACAGTGGAACAACAGCGTGGTGCTGTGGATTTCACTCAAGGGAGAATCGTCCATCCTGGATGCAAACGGAGATCTCACCGCGCCTGCCAGCAAACTGCTGGCCGAAGGGTACTCCATCGCCTGCCCGAACCTCTACATGCGCGATGCGAAGAAAAACCCTAATGTGTACGACGACGGCAAGAGGAAGCTCGATGGCTTCAACGGCTACGCCGGGTATCAATATGGCTACAATCCCTCATTGTTTGCGGAGCGTGTGCGCGATGTGCTGGCGAACATCGCCATGATTCGCGACCATGAAAAATACCGGACGGAGACGCTGTACGTCGCAGGTGTGGAGGGCGCGGGTCCCATCGCCGCCGCCGCCGTGGGCATCGCCCAGTCCCAGGTGAACCAGCTCTTCGTGGATACCGATGGATTCCGATTCGCAAAGCTTGATGACGTGTGGGATGCGAACTTCGTCCCTGGCGCCGTAAAATATGGTGACGTGCCGGCGCTGCTGAGCCTTTGCTCCCCGGTGAAGACCACGGTGGTGAATGAGACGGAAAAGGGCATCGCGCCTGCGGTGGCGACATTCGGTGTGGAGAAGGCTTCGCTGGAAGTGACTGGCGTGGCCAAGGGCAGTGGCGTGGATGCCATCGTGAAGGCGCTGGTGGAGCGGAAGTGAGTCGTGTGGCTGGTGTGCGAAGCACCTTGGACTGCAGGCGTCCGCAGTCCAGGGACGCTACGCGTCGAATAATATTATCAGTCCGGGGACTCCTGCCGAGGGCGAAGCCACATTCGAACGCTTGCACACGCGCTGAGGTGAGCGTTGGTTGCAACTATGAAGCAAGGGGATATTCAACGTGTCATCGCACTGGTTGTGGGTGGGGCTATCTCAGCGTTGGCCCCGACGCTATCCGGCGAAACCCCGCACTCTCCGCTTCCCGCACTTTCCCCGCTCATTCAGCACGTTTCGGCAAACCGGGACGGGAAAGCGCCGAACAGCATCGACCTTGCCGCGTTGGCAGGGGATCGCTCGGGCCTGCCCATTGGTGTGTTCGATTCTGGAATCGGCGGCCTCACGGTGCTGGAGGCCATCCTAACGATCGACGCACACAACAACAAGACCCTCCAGCCCGGGGCGGATGGCGTGCCGGACTTTACTGGGGAGCGCTTTGTCTATCTGGGTGACCAGGCGAACATGCCCTATGGGAACTACCCCTCCCAGGGCCGTGAGGATTATCTCCGAGAGCTGATCGTGAAGGATGCCGTCTTTCTTCTGGGTCGGCGGTACCATGG
>JAEYUU010000100.1 GCA_023429545.1 Verrucomicrobiota bacterium | reverse complement strand
ATTCTGGTACGCGGCGATGGACACGACCACGCCGCGCCCATGGGCTCCGCGGCGTCCCATCTCTGCCTAGGCCCTGGCTGGGCGACCAGCAGCAACACTCCTTTTCGCCGGCACAAGATCTGGGTGCATGAGGGCGGCATCTCCACACCGCTGCTAGTGCACTCGCCCGCCGGCATCCCGGCACGCGGCGAACTGCGGCACAACCCCGGACACGTCATCGATCTGGTGCCCACCATCCTCGAGGTGGCTGGTGTGGAACCTGAACTGGCATGGAACGGCGCCACTGCCCCACCCTTCCCCGGCAAGAGTTTGGTATCCGTATTCACCACGGATGGGTCCGTCTCCCGCGAATCCCTGTACTTCAATCACCAGGGCAACAGCGCCCTGCGCATGGACAACTGGAAAATCGTGCGCGACGCCCCGGAGAAGGCCTGGGAACTCTACGATCTCGCCAAAGACCGGAGCGAGTCCACCAATCTTGCCGGACAGTACCCGGACCGCGTCCGGGACATGGAGAGCCTGTGGAAGAAGCAGGATGCGCAGTTTGCGAGAGACGCTGAATCACCCTCACCGCAGGCAAAACCGTGAGTCCGTCATCAGTCATCGGTCATCGGTCATCGTAATTTCGCCTTCCCCACCTTGACCTTTGCCTATTGTCCTTTGACTCTCCCCCATGCTCCACCGCACCAAGTTCGAAACCGAACTCCAAGTCCGGCCTGACGACATCGATCTCTTCCGGCATGTGCACAGCAGCCGGTATCTCGACTACCTGCTGGCCGCGCGTTTTGACCAGATGGAACGCTGCTACGGCATGAGCATGCAGGAGTTTCTCAAGCAGGGTCTCGGGTGGTTCGTGAAGACCTCCCACTTCGAGTACAAGCGCGCATTGGACATCGCGGAGCGCTTCGTGGTGCGCACCTGGGTGGAGGATATTCGCTGCCCGGACGTGGAGGTTCGTTTTGATATACTGAAGCAGACGACCCACCGCCCCGCCTGCCTCGGTTGGTGCGTCTTCAGCCTGGTGCGACTGGAGACCAGCAAGCCGGAACCCATCCCTGACTGGATCATTGAGAAATACTCAATCTAGATCCTGGCCGGGGGCATCGCTGTCCCACGATGTTGAACGCCGGTTCAACTCAGTCTCCGAAGTTCCTCTGCGTCTCCGTGTCTCTGCGTTGAATCCCACGATCCCAATCCGCCAACGCTACTTCTTCGCCAACGCTTCCAGGTAATCCAGCAGGCTTGCGAACTCACGCACCGTCAGATTGTTCACCAGCCCCGGAGGCATCATGGACATCGGCAGCTTGTCGCGCTTGGTGATGTCCTTCACCGGATAAGTGAACTCCTGCGCGGCGATGTTGCGCACCTTCACACTGTCGGCGCTCTCCAGCGTGATGAAGCCCATCTGCTGGCTGCCATCCTTCAGCGTGAAAAGCTCCGAGGCAAAACCCTGCGCAATCGTCTTGTTCGGGTCCAGGATGTTCTGCGCAAGCTCAGGTCGCTTGTAGGTCTGCGCGATGTTCCCCAGGTACGGACCCTTCTGCGGCTGCTCCATGCTTGTGGTGTGGCAGGCCACACACGTGGCACGGGCGAAGACCTGCTCGCCCAAGGCCACGTCGCCCTTCGTCTTCAGCGCCAACGCGATCACTTCCTCTGGCTTGAGCGTACCCACGAGCGGTCCGCTGGCGGCAGTCTTTTTTTCCAGCTTCATCGCCCTTGCGGCGTTCTGGGCGGCGGCGGCCACTGCCTTGTCCGGATCATCCAATGCGGCCAGCACCTTGTCCGCATACGGGTTGTGCTTCAGCGAGGCCACGGCCTTCAGGATCTGCGCGCGGCGCTTCACATCGTGCTGCCAGCCGGCATCGAGCGCCTTTCCGGAAAGTTCGCGAGATTCCGGGCTGCCCGTGGTGCGCGCGCTGAGATTCAACAGGGCCATGTCCGCCCACTGCGCCGTGGGTGTACCCAGTTTCTCCGCTTCCACTTCGAGAAGCTGATGATGATTCTCCAGCTTTGGTGAAGCCAGGAAGGCCGTACGCGCGGCCTCCTGCTCCTTCCCAGCGCCCTGCGCTTTGCTCAGAGTGACCAGCGCAGTGAGCGAGGCCTTCGCTCCATCCGCGCTATCCGTCTTGGCGAGCGCCGCCACGGCCTGTGAAAGCACGGTGGCACTGCTCGCTTCGTTCTGTGCGGCCGCCACAAGCAACGGCACACCCGCAGCGGGAATGTTCTCCGCGGAGGCAAGCTGACCCACGGCATCGGGGATGAGCCTGGCATCATTCTTCGCCAGCGTGAGAATGCGCTCGAGCGCTTCATTGAACTGGATGCGGTTGCGATTCAGCTCGCTCACAAGGAAGGAGGATTCCTCTGGCGTGGCCTTGCTCAGCACGTCCTTGATGGCGGCTGCGACTTTCGGCGTCTCACTCCAGGCTTCAGGCTGGTAGTACGGTCCGCGTGTATCCGGACGTGTGCCCCACGAGTCTCCCTTCCATTCACCTTCGGTGAAATGCAGACGGCACAGGGCGGAGAGCAGGAGCTTGCGCGGCCCAGTCGCCGTGGTGTCATTGATGCGCTTGATAAGGCCATCCACCACAGCGGGCACATGCATCTTCTGTAGAGCGCGGGCAGCATTGAGCTTCACCTGCGCAGAGGAGTCTGCGTTGTCGAGCAGCGCAAAGCACACCTCCTGGGCCTGCAACTTTGCGAGCGCCTGTACAGACACGTGCTGCGTCACCGGGTCGGCATCTTCAAATGCGAGCTTCGCATAATTTTCCAGCACTTCCTTGGGCCACAACTTCACCGCCGAGATTAGGCGGGACATTTCTGCCAGACCGGCTGATGTCTTGAACGCCTCCGGGATCCTGAAGCTGCCCGCGTCATTGGGACGAATGAGCTGGGGAGCAATGTCCGCCAGTGCCTTGGCCGTAATGGAGGCGAACTCCGCATCGCCATTTTCAACCTGACGGCTTCCAATGATCTCCTTTCCCGCCTCGGGCACCTGTGAGGCAGCAAACATCACCGCCGCACGCGCCGCCATTGGCGCAGCCTTGTCAAATGCCAGCGCCTGCAATTGCGCATGCATGGCCTGCGGAAGGCCACGCCTCACCAGCTCACGCTGCGCTTCCATGCGCCGGCGATTGCTCGGTGAGCTCAGCAGCTTCACCAGTTCTGCATCGCTGGCTTTCACAAAGTCCGGCAGAGCCTCAGGCTTGTAGCCCTTCGGCCTCACACAGACGATGTAGCCCACATCCGGCCCCTCCCAGTTGAAGGTCGCGCCCTTCCAGCTCGCGCAGTACACGCGGCTCAGGGCGTCCACGTCACCATCCGTGGGGCGCGTCATCTTGATGAATGGCTTCGGCGCCACCGTCTCCACATACGTCGCGCCCTTGCGTTTTACAGTGTGCTGCCAGAGCGCGCCGGTGCCCCAGTCCGCAGTGAAGGGTGCGTCGTTCCATGTGCCAAAACCAGGCTCATCGATATACACCGCGCCGCAGCCGGAGC
>JAEYUU010000778.1 GCA_023429545.1 Verrucomicrobiota bacterium | reverse complement strand
TGGAGTTTCTGCACACCTTTGGAGATGAGGCCGCCTGTGATCTTGTCGCCCAGCGTACGGGCGAGATAGCCAGCGACATGAAAGCCGACGCGGACCTTCTTCAGGCCGGAGTATTCGGGATGGGCATCTTGGTTTGAGGGCATGGCAGTAGCGAGTAAGCGTTGGGGAACAAGTTTCTGTGCGAGGAGAGACTAGAGCGAGTCACGCACGGAGCGGGTCGCGGCGACGGGGGCCTCGACTGGATACCCGAGGCCCAGGTTCTTCTGCCAGTGGCCGCAGATGTTGTAGAGCTTGGCGACGATGTCCTGAATCACGGCGGGATCATCCAGCGGCAGATCCACGCGATACGAAAGAGTCACAAATCCGGTGTCGGGATCCAGGCCGAACGTGCCGCCTTCGGACATGCGCCATTCGTGGTTGGCCTCCAGCAATTCCTGCAGGGCATTTGCCACGGCGGCGGGCTCAGTGGGCAGTTCGCCCAGTACCCAGCCGAAGAAGATGGCATCGACCACTTCATCGAGGGTGATGACCACGCCGAGCTCTTCGTCAAAGGTCAGGGCACATTGGTTGTTCTCGTCCCATTCGAGTGCGGCCTCGCCCTCCATGGGCAGGGCCTGCTGGATGAGGCGGAGAAGTTCAGTGGCGTGTTCGCGGATGTCTGGCATGGGAGGAGTGGTTAAGACGCGTAGGGGTGGTGATGAAAGGATTCGGCCTTTCGGATCCAAGGTTAGCCGTCACAAGCAAATATTTGTTTTGTTCGACGAAGCGCGCCCATGGATCCTCCACGCCTGCGCATTCAAGCAGGCGCGATCTGATGCGCCTGTGTCTGTGGCTGGTCCCTTGATGCAGGTTCACTGAACACGCGCATGCTGCCGCCGGAACAACTGTGGACTCGTGGCTTTGATCTGCTGGAAGACGCGATTGAAGTTTGAGATCGATTGGAAGCCGCTCCCGAAGGCCACTTCGCTCACGCTTTGTGAGGTGTCGGTGAGCAGCTTGCAGGCCTGGGTGATGCGCAGCTCACTGAGGAGCCGTGTGGGCGTACGCCCTGTGACACGACGGCAGTAGCGACAAAAGGCGGCACTGCTCATGCCAGCCGCGTGTGCGAGATCGTCGAGACCGATGGGCTCCGCGAGATGCGCGTAGATGAACTGATAGACACGCCGCACCCGATCTGCGGCGTGATCGTCACATGCGGGAAGGTAGTGCTCACCCGCGAGGGGTTTGGAATCCGGGATGCCGTCGCACAAGGTTTGCAGAATGCCGAGCAATGCCAGCAACTGGTGCGAGCCTTGTTTTGAGGGAAGGCGCTCCAGTTCCCTTGAAGCATGCGCGGCCGTCTTTCCCTCAAAGGACAGTCCGCGATGCGCGCGCTCCATCAGCTTCCGCCACGGGGCCGCCTCTGGCACGGAGAGCAAGGAACCGCCGAAACTCTCCTGCCGCAGATGCACCACCACGGCGCGCGCGCGTTCACGGCCAGGCTTCGCGTTGCTGGCGGGCACATGGCTGTGCCAGTAGTGCGGGAGATTGCCACCAAGCTGGACCAGATCCCCCGTGCGAAACGATTCCAGATGGTCCCCGACACAGCGGTCGCCGCTGCCTTCAAGGATGAGGGTGAGTTCCGGCTCGGGATGAAAATGCCAGGGCACAGTGAACCGTGGCAGATCGAACGAGCGCACGAGGAAGGACTCGTGGCCTGTCCAATGCACGTCTTCGAACTGCGCCCGCATGGCCCCACTTTGCCAGCATTCTGTCCTGTCTGGCAAGTTTGGGGTGCTGGAGCGGTCAAAATCTGGGAAGTATCGGCAAATGGCAGCGTGGCCCGGAAACGCGGTGGCCGGTATGATCATGGGATGAATGCTGTCGAATCCTTCAAGGCGAACTACCGCCCCTACAAGAACCTGCCGCCCCTGGCAGGACTGGCTTCGTTTGAAGAGGGGATGAAGCCCGGGCTCTCCATCGATGCATGCGTGGATCGCGTGAAGCGGTACCACTTTGCGCTGAAGCGCCTCATGCAGATCTTCCAGGCGCGTCTGACCGCGGAACCGGTATACGAGCTGAAGATGGCCTTCAGCCTCCACTCGCATTACTGCGCGGAGCATTGCACCGCCATGCGCGAGCGTGTGGCTGAGATGCGCACGCCGCCACTGGGGCTGGAGAAGATTCCGAACGAACATCTCAAAACGTTTTTCGACGAAATTCAGAATGCTCCAAGTACGGAAGAACTCGTCATTGGGATCTATGAGTATGCCATCCCCGCCCTGGTCCGGGGCATGAAGCGCCATTTGGAGGTGACACATCCGCTCGCGGATCATCCCACGGTGCGCATCCTGAAATTTGCCCTCATGGAACTGGAGGAGGCCGAGCGCTACGGAATGGAAACGGTGCGCTGCCTGGTGGAGGACGAACGAAGCTAAGCCGTGCTGAAGTGGCAGAAGCTGCTGGAGAACCTGCTGCACGCCGCGGGCGATCTGGATGGTTCCCAGGAGCCGCGCGACGGTGAGGTGGAGCCCATCTACAGCGCCACGCCCTTCAAGTATGACAGCATACCGCGGCGCGATGAGCGTTTCCCAGATCCCTACAACATGGGTGTGCATGCGGAGGAGTTCCTCTATGACCCGCGATTCCGCGCACGGGACAAGACGTTGATGATGTACTACAAGCGGCTGCGGGAAATCGACGTGCCAGAGATGATGGCCTCCATCCTCACGGAAACGGCCGACAAGCCCTGGGGCTACTACCGCGACATGACGCGCCAGCTCTGGGATGAGGCGCGCCATGCCATGATGGGCGAAATTGGTTTCGTGGCGAATGGCATCGACTGGCCACGGCTGGTGATGGTGAACCACACCTGGGCGCTGGGCCTGAACAGCCAGCTCAAGCCATGGGAGCGCCATGCCGTGCTGTACTTCATCGAGCAGGGCCTGATGACCAAGACCGGCAAACGCTTCGAGTGGGAGGTCGGCACCGAGTCCGGTGATCCGCTGGCGAGTCTCTTCCAGGACTACGACTGGGCAGATGAAGTGCTGCATGCCTCGATCGGCAAACAGTGGTACGTGAGTGCCTTTGGCGACCAGAAGCAGGCAATCGAGTATGGCAGCAATTGCTGGAGCAAGGTGCTCATCGGCTGGCGCGAGTGGAGGGACCAGGGCAAGACGGATCACCGGAACTGGTGGCCGGAGCTGTATGGGGAGTTTTGCTCGCTCCACGGCCTGCAACCGGATCCTGAGGCCACGGCCTACGAC
>JAEYUU010000777.1 GCA_023429545.1 Verrucomicrobiota bacterium | reverse complement strand
GGATCATCCTCATCGGGGCCGTGCTGGCGGTGTCAGCTCTGGGCACGGCTGCCACCATTGCCGGCGTCCTGTTTATAGGATTTGGGTGCGCTCCTATTTTCCCCTCGCTCATTTCCACGACACCCGCGCGGGTGCCGACTCAGCATACGGCCAATGCCGTGGGCTTCCAGATTGCCGCCGCGACCCTGGGCATTGCGTTGGTGCCATCGTTCGTTGGTTTTCTGGCGAGGTACCTAGGACTCGGCGTGATACCCATCGCGTGGCTCGTCGCAGCGGTCGCGCTGGTGGTGTTGCTCATCAATCTTCTTCGCTTCTCGCCACATCCCACAAAGCTCGCAACCGCATCCCCGGCAGACTCCATTTGAATCCAACCATGAACACCAAGGCCACTGCTTCCCATTCCTCCCGTCGTAGTTTCATGCTCGGTACACCTGCCTCGATTGGTCTCGCGGCTGGCGCGCGTACCTCTGTGATGACCGCACAGGAAAAAGCCCCGGCATCAGGCACGTCGCACCACATCTGCGTCACTTGCGGTACCCAGTACGCGGAAACAGAAGCAGAGCCGAAGGAGTGCCCAATCTGCCTGGATGAGCGCCAGTACGTGGGACCCAACGGTCAGGAATGGACCACGCTGGAAACGATGCAACGCGGTGGCTGGAAAAATGTCTTCAAGGAGCAGGAGCCGAATCTCGTCGGCATTGGAACCGAACCGAAGATGGGCATTGGTCAGCGCACGCTCCTCCTGCGTACGGACAAGGGGAATATCCTCTGGGACTGCATCAGCTACCTTGATGACACGACCATCCGTGAAGTGAAGAAGATCGGTGGCATCTCTGCGATCGCGATTTCGCACCCGCACTACTACAGTTCCATGGTGGAGTGGAGCCGCGCGTTTGGCGGCGTGCCCATCCATCTGCATGAAGACGACCGGCAGTGGGTGCAGCGTCCGGATGCCTCGCTCCAATTCTGGAAGGGCGAGACCAAGTCACTCGGCGACGGCCTCACGCTCATCCGCACGGGAGGTCACTTCGAAGGATTCCAGGTGCTGCACTGGCGCGACGGCGCGGAAGGACGAGGCGCCCTGCTTGCGGGAGACCAGCCCCAGGTGGTCGCGGACCGTCGGTGGGTGAGCTTCATGTATAGCTACCCGAACTTCATTCCGCTGAACAAGCCAGCCATCCAGCGCATCGTCAATGCCCTGAGCCCATATCACTACGACCGCATCTATGGCGCCTTCTGGCCGGGCGTGGTGGCGCACGACGCGAAGGCGGCGTTGCAGCGGTCCGCGGAAAGGTATCTCAAGGCGATCGCATAGATGCCGCGCAAAAAGCTAGAGCTACTTCTGCACCGCGCTGGTCGATGCACTGGCAGGATGTTCCTTGAAGAACTTCACAATCAGCGGCGGAGCATCCTGCAGGAACTGATGCCCGCCCGGATGGATCAAACTTACAAACGGTGTGCCAGAAGGTGAGGCATAAATGGTCCCGACCTCATTCCAGGCGCTGCCTCGCGCTTCGCAGCGGTTGAGCTTGCGCACGACGTTCATGGTCTGCACCTGCCATTCGTACTTCACCAGCGGATCCGATTCTCCCGCGAGATGCATGGCGGGCTTGGGCTTGAGCTTCGGCATGCTGAAGGGTGCGGCGGCGGCAGAAGGCGCCATGGCGGCGAAGACATCGCCACGCTCGGCCCACAGCAGGTACGTAAAGCCGCCGCCATTGGAGTGGCCGGTGGAGTAGATGCGTTTGGGGTCGACCTTGTAGTCTGTTTTAAGCTTGGCCAGCACCGTGTCGAAGAACTTGAGATCCCGGTCTCCTTCCACGCCAACTCTTCCCTGCCATCCGGGTTTCTTGCCCTCCGGATCGGTGAGCTGGCCCTTGGTGGGCAGGCCCTGCATGTACACGGAGATGGCCTCGGGCCACTCACGGTAGATGCCGAAACTGCGCGCCGCCTGCCGCGCATTGCCTCCGTGCCCGTGGAAGACAAACACCACCGGCGCAGGAGAGGACTTCGCCGTGGGCGGAGCATAGATGAGGGCTTCACGTGCCACGCCATCCACCGTGTAGGACACCGGCTCCATCCCCTGCGGCATCTCAAAGAGCTGCTGGAGCCGCTGCCGCGGTGTGACGGGTGTGGTCTTCCCATCCGTGGTCGGGGCTTGCTGGCCAGGGGCCCATGAAACCGCAGTGAAAAGCGCGACGGCGAGGACACGGAACGAGAAGGGAAAACGCATGGGGTTGGGAAAAACGGGAGGTGGAGGAAATGACTCTCGACGAGACGATGCAGGGCCTGCGGAAGTTACAACGCCACGCGACATGACTGAAACCATGCCTGCACGCCCTGGTTTCGGCCAAAGACGCCTCAAGTGGTGCACGCCCCTCTGAACTTCGTACAGTTTCTCAGCCCGACCCACCACAGTCCCGGCACACGTCCTCGCCGGCCCCCTGGGATAGCACGAGGCCCGCAGGGAACTTCTCGCCACAGGCATCGCAGGTACGGAAGTAGCGGTAGTCCGCCAGCGCCATCTTGCGGGCGCGGTCAAGATGGAGATGGGTCGCGCCCGCGGGGAGCGCAGCAGCAAGGGACCAGCGGGTGGCCAGAGGATCCGCCCCGCCTTCATCCACCATCTTCACTTCAACGAAGATGCGGGAGGAGGTCATTCGTACGCGCATGTATTCCTTCAGCAGGGCCTGGTCTTCTTCAGTCATCGCAGTGGTTTACAGAGTCTTTACGCGATCGGCTTGCAAAGCGTTGCATTTGGCGTGACGGATGCCTGGTATACGCATTAGCGTGCTGGCATGAAAACGATTTCGCGTTACGCGCTGGCAGTTCTCATGGTGGGCACCTGCAGCCAGGCCGCCCCGCCTGAATCTGACGCTACAAGGGGCGCCCGCGAGGAGGTGAGGAAGCCCGAAGCCGCGCCGCGGGAGCTTGCACACAGGGTGCAGAACAGACGGCGCTCCCAGATCAATCCCACACGTGAGGCGCGGACCCAGGCGAACGCCCTTCAGGCCCATCACCTCATCACCGTGGCCAATGACTACATCGTGGAAGTGTACAAGAACGGGAAGCGCATTCCCGATGCGCAGCGTGAACTGCTTGAGGAGCGGTTCGGTGCGACGGTGGAACGCATCACCGTGGATGTTCGCAAAGGCGACTGGCTCGTGTTCAACGTGGTGCACAACCGAATTCGCTGGGGTGGCTCGAAGTATTTTGCCGTGGCAGGATGCATCGACGACACGAAAACAGGATTTGTCTCGGATCCGGCCTCACAGCAGTGGAGCGTGTGCGATGATCCCGCGAAGTCCGCGGAGTTCATTCGCAATCGGGACGCCGGCACTGAGGTGCGCGCGAGTGCCATTGCGAATCCGTGGGTCGAGGGCGATGGATACATCCGCAAGTTCGCGGGGGAGGGGTTCTCCGGAAAGTCATTGTGGGGCGGGGCACCGTCCACCTGGATCAAATTTGTGGCGGGCGCTGCGGCTCCCGCAGTTGCAGGCCAGCCTCCCGCGCCACCCGTGATCGAGGGATTCGGCAGCCCGGGAGAAGGAGATGTCTCTCCGGAGCGCAACACCATTCCTGTGGTCGATCCTCGTGTCCCTCCGGTGGCTCCCACACCGCCACCAACCAAAACTTTCAAGCCGAAGCAGTGGCCCGTGCAGATTCTTTCCGCGATTTACGGCACCGGCGGCAAGGATGCGGACGTCACCGCGAAGGTCCGTGAGCATGTGGAGACGGAGCAGCGGATGTTTGCCGTGGATCCACCCAATCTCGGCGCCGACCCGAACCCGTACTGGAACAAGTCACTCCACATCGTGTACATGAAAGACGGCGTGCGACGTGAACAGCGGCGCGGTGAGAACGAGCATGTGCTGCCAGAGAGCTTCTATGGTCCGCAGGATGCCGTGGAACTCGGCAAATGGCTCCCTGGGTCGCGGTGGTTCGGCGGGCAACCCGAAATCCAATTTCACACGGACAATACCTTCACCTCACCGGGGGTGAATGGCACGCACCGGTGGGAGGCCACGGCCAACAACAAGCTGCGCCTCTTCTGGGCGGACGACCGGAAGGCGGAGTTCACGTTCGACTACACCTGGAGCAGTTTCTCCAAGGATGGAGACCCCTCACAAGTGTATCACATGAAGAAGTAGTGGCGGGGGCTGCTACCTCCGGTGTTCCTCGTCAATCTCCTTGCGCTTCTCCGCCTCGAAATCCCACTTGCGATGCTCGACGTAGGCCTCGCGCTGGGCATCGGACATCTGTTCGGAGGGCGGCAGGTCCTGACAGGAAGAGAGCAGGAGAGGCAGCGAGAAGGCGCACACGGCCGCGGCGAGATGCACTGAAATGATGAGAAGGTTCGTTTTCATGGCTTTGCGGCGATTGGTTTCAACAGACAGTTTATCTTCTGGCGAATGGTCATTCAACAGGTGGATCGCTTTTGTGCATGCTTTAGGATGCGCGCGAGAACGCCACAGTTTCGTGGTCGTGGCTGGGCGTCTCCGCAACGATTGGGTCATCTTGGGGAGCCTCGCGAAGCAGGTCAAGCCATCATGCCTGCTGGGATGCCATGGTGTACCATGACCTGGCACACCCTATTGGACAGGTCTCCATTCTTTGGTGGTCTTGGTGTGGCTCCAAACGGGAAATCTCTCTTTCTCGTGGTGACAAGGTTGGCGGAACGGACGGGACTCGAACCCGCAACCTCTGCCGTGACAGGGCAGCGCTCTAACCAATTGAGCTACCGCTCCAACCTTGGTCTTCCCGGGTTTCGGGAAGGCGTGAAGACTAGCGTCTATCGCGGTTCGTGCAAATGCATTTTGATGGTTTCTTGCAGAATCTTTGACCATCAAATGGCTGCATCGATACAAAGTGCAGTGCCTTCATCCTTGGAGAGATGTGAATGCATGGGAGCACTGAAAACGGTGGTGCTTCATCAGGGCACTACTTCACCGGAGGTATAGAGCCATTTCTGGACTTTTCCGTCCCGGATATACGCCACGGCCTGGGCATCGAGAGGGCCAATCATGGTCCTCACCGTGGCGTCCATCATGATGGTCCAGGACTTCTGCCCGTCGATTTCCTCCTGCACGGGCTCTCCCCATTTGCGCACGTTCAGCGGAGCGAGTTTGAGGACCTGTCCCGCCTTCATGCTTGCAGGAAGGATGTCATAGGAGCCTGCTGCATTCCGTACCGGGGCACCGGCACTGATCGCGGGTTTATTCGCGGCTACGGCGGAGCGTCCTCAAGGGAAGCGGATCGGAATGGCGCAGGCGTCTTGCGGGCTTGGGCACGCGGCAGTTTTATTGAATGCTGCTGCACATGACTCGCGCATAGCAGCATCTGGCGTCCATCCGCCTGGGGGACAGCGGCTGGTGTCTGCTGAACTTTAAGGCACCACTTCGCCGGATCCGGTGTAGATCCATTTCTCCACCTTGCCGTTGAAGATGCGGGCCTGGGCCTGGGTGTCGAAATCGCCGAACATGGTTTTCGTGGTGTAGTCCACGATGATCGTCCAGTAGTCCTTGCCATCAATTTTTTCCACCTGCGCATCGCCCCACTTCTTGATGTTAGTAGGCGTAATTTCGGTGACCTGGCCAGCCTTCATGCTCGCAAGAAGGATTTCGTACGTGCCGTCAGCATTTTTCTGGGGAGCCCCCGCAGCGACAGGGGCAGCGACGCCACCCCCCTTCTTGGCCTCCTGGGCGCGACCGGCCGACTCCTTGGCAAAGAGGTGCTGCCGGCGCTTGTACTCAGTCATGTTCACCTTCCAGTTCTCGTAGGCGGCGGTGAGCACAGCCTTGAGATCGGTGTCATCCAAGGCTACCTGGGCAGAAGGAGCACCAGGATCCGGGGACGTTGCCACCATGAGAGTGAGACCCTCCTGGCCTGTGGCATAAGCCGTGCCGCCTGCCGGCATTTTGGAGCCGATCTTGTTTCCGTTGATGACGCGGACAAACTCCAGGGACTTCATCACCTTGACCGGGCGGGGCGGGTTGAAGGCGCTCTTGGGGATCTCCATCCAGCCTTTCACAACCTCTTCAATGGCTGGGAAGACCGGCGGGGTGAAGCCGTCCGCATCGGGCTTTGGCGTGGTATCCATCGGAGCCTGCACCACCGGCATCGGGGGAGGTGTGGGCATGGGAGCGGGCTTGGGCGGCTCAGGCTTGGGCTCCTCCATCTTCGGGGGCGGGGGTGGGGGCTCCTCGACCTTTACGATGGTAGGCTGTGTCTCAACCACCGTTTCCGGCTTTGGTTTTTCCAGACCAATGAAACCGACTATGGGCTCATAGGCGAAGAAATACGCCACGGCGCCGACAGCGACCAGGAGGAGAAGCAGACCAAAAGCTTTCATGGGTTTTCGTGATAAAGCGGCTGACAGCTAATACGATTTTGTGCGCTTGTAAATTAGTCTGCCTGGAAAAAGTAGCGCAGGATATGATAGAAGAGGGGCGCTGAAAAGCACAGGGAATCAATGCGATCCAGCATGCCCCCGTGTCCTTCGATGAGAGTGCCCCAGTCCTTGATGCCCCGCTCGCGCTTGATGGCGGACATGATTAGGCCGCCAAAGAAGCCGATCACGCACAGCAGCAGCGCCACCACGAATGCCTGCAACGGGGCGAAGGGGGTCAGACGGAACATGGCCGCGCCGATGAGACTGGCCGTGGCCACGCCGCCAACGAAGCCTTCCACCGTCTTTTTGGGGCTCAGCCTGGGCACAATAGGCCGTTTCCCACAAAGCTTGCCCCAGACGTATTGGAGCACATCACTGCCCTGGGTCACGGCGATGAGGAAGAGGACCAGCCCGGCTGGCCCCATGCGGAGGGGTTCCACGTGGAGGTTCATCAGCATGGGGATGTGGCTGATGAAATACACGCAAACCATGAGGCCCCACTGGGTGCGGGCATTGCGCTCCAGGAAGTCCTTCACATCCCCCTGCACCACCGTGAGCATGGGGATGAGCACGAAGGCATACACCGGGATCATGATGGCAAACATCCCGTACCAGTTGATGGCCACCAGGTAGAACTGGTAAGGCACGATGATGAAGAAGCTCACGAAGAGTGCCCAGTAGTCCGCAGGCCGGGTGGGAGTGGCGGTGAGAAACTCACGCAACGCGAGGAAGGAAATGAGGCCAAAAACAATCGCAGTACCCGATGAGGGAAGTGACAACGCGCCGAGGATGATGAGCACCATGAACCACCAGCTCTTGGTGCGGGCATTGAGATTGGCCACGGTGGCCTTACCCGAGTCACTCCTCGTCGCTTTCGAGAGGATGTACCCGGTGACGCTCGCCACGACGAGAACGCCGAAGACGACCAGCAGGACGTTGCGAGAGACTTGGGAGGACCAATTGATGGTAGCCAGGGAAAAACCGATGGGGGGCACGAGACTCATTTGATCGTGGGCTGGAGGTATTTGGTGCGCCGGAACAGGCAAGGTTTCCCGTCAAGGATTGTGGCGTCCGCACCGGCAGAATGCCCCCAGAAAGAACGCAAGGGCCATGGGACCAAGACTGCAGATGGTGAGACCAAATTTCGCGTAGTTGACGCCATCCGACACCCAGCACGCGACGAGGACAGCGATGATGAGGGCCGTCCACCAAGGGAACGGATGATCTGCCAACATTGCGATGCCCCAACTGGCGAGAGTCAGCAATGCAATGATGACAAAAATGACGATCTCTCCAATGGTCATGAATCAAATTACGCATGCGTCGCGTGCGGCATCAGGTTCACCACTGCCTCCTGGGTGCGCTTCAGGAAGTCCTGTTTCTTCTCACCTTGCTCCAGCTTGAGCGGTGCGCCAAACACCACACTGCTGAGCAGGGGAATGGGCAGGAGATGGCCTTTGGGCAGGATGCGGTTCAGATTCTGCAGGTACACCGGGACGAATTCCGCCTCCGGCACCTTGGCCGCCAGATGGTAGAGCCCCGGCTTGAAGGCGCACATGGTGCCATCCGGACTGCGGGTACCTTCCGGGAAGAGGATGAGCGAGTTGCCTTCACGCATGGCGGTCGCCATCTGCTCGATGGGATTGTCCTTCCGGGTGATGCCTTCACGGGCAATCAAAAGCGAATTGAAGAGACCCACGGCGATCGCGCGAGTGGCTTTCGTCCTGCCCCAGTAGTCGCGGGCTGCCACGGGGCGGGTGGTCTCACGCGCGGTTGCGGGCAGGGCGGCCCAAAGGGTGGCAAAGTCGAGATGGCTGCCGTGGTTCGCGAAATACACGCGCAACTGCCCGGATGGAGCGGGACACTCCACCCACACGGGATTCACCCCGGTGATGAGCCGGGTCAGGAAGACAGATGCAGAGCGAAGCCACATGGGAGCGTCACGGTGTGTTTGACGTCTTCTTGTGCAAATCCGCTGAAATGAGACGAAGTCTCCTCCAGCAGGTGATGACGCTGCCCACCACGATGATGGCAAGGGCCACGGTCATGACGTTCTCCGCGGGCTTCCCATCCTGCCGCCACCAGAGCTCGGCGATACTCAGCAGGCAGGCCAGGCTGAGCACGGCCATGCGGTGTTGTTTCGCCATGGGGCCAATGAAACTCTGCGTGCCCAGTAAGGTCCCGCCCAGCACCCGGATGTAGGCGGTCATGAGGGCCAGCACGGCAGCGACCCAGCCGAGAGGGACGTCCCACAGCTTAATCACCCAGTCATTGCAGTAGCCCGCCGCCATGAGAAAGAGCGGATCCGCGATGCGATCCGGCACTTCGTTGTAGAGGCCGCCGACCACGCTCTTCTTGCCTCCTTCGATGGCCACCATGCCGTCGATGAGATTGCACAAGAGCCGGAGCTGGATGCAGGCCGCAGCACCCAGCCACATGAGGGTGGCGGCCCATTTGCAGCAGGCGTGGCTCACCGTCATCATCAGAACCGCGCCGCCGATGGCAAAGATGACGCTGACCACGGATACGGCGTTGGGCGTGATGCCCATGGCATCCACCTTGCGGGCAAGCGCCCGAGCCCACGCGGTATTGCGT
>JAEYUU010000733.1 GCA_023429545.1 Verrucomicrobiota bacterium | reverse complement strand
GCAAGGTGGGCGTGGACTTCGTGCTCAATCCGGAGGGTATCACCGTCACCGCCACGGCCAAGACCATTTGTCAAACTGGCGTTGAGATGGAGGCGCTGTCCGCAGTGTCCATCGCGCTGCTGACAATCTATGACATGTGCAAGGGTGTGGACAAGGCAATGCGGCTTGACGGGGTGCATCTCGTGAGCAAGACGAAGGAGCCAGCCGAGTAAGGCTGACCAACTCCATGTCGCTCCCCACACCCTCTATCATCACTGTTGGTATTATCACCGTTTCCGACCGCGCCAGCGCCGGCGTGTACGAGGATCACGGCGGACCTGCGTTGAAGAAAGCCAGCGAAGCCCATGGCTGGAGCGTGATGGCAGAAGCGATCGTGCCGGACGACATCGTCGCCATCCAGCAGGCGGTGCGATCCTTTGCGGCGCAAGGTTGCGGCCTCATCCTCACCACCGGCGGCACCGGCATCGCCGAGCGCGATGTCACGCCCGAGGCCATCCGCGGCATCATGCGCGTGGAGATTCCCGGTTACGGTGAGCTCATGCGGATGAAGTCCCTGGAGATCACGCCGAACGCCATCCTGAGCCGTTGTCTCGCCGCCGTCGTGCAGCGGTCCCTGGTTGTCGCCCTGCCCGGCAAACCCCAGGGTGCCCTGGAGTGTCTGGGCTTCGTGCTCGGCGCCATCCCCCACACCGTGAAGCTCGCGCGCAAGGAGCCGACAAGTTGCTAGCGGCCGATTAAGATGTCGGAGGCAGTCGCAAGCTGGCCTCGACCAGAGGCGATGGTTCACAGTTTTTCGACTGGTTAAGCTAAGTTAGGTCCATGCGGCTGCGTTTCAGAGCCATGCGCCGCACCTGCTTCCTCCCGATCATTTTCACCGCCGCATTCTCCTTGCACGAGGCTGCGGCTGAGGTGTTTCTCGTCCGCGACGGTCAGCCACAGGCGGAGATTGTGATTGCGGAGCAGCCCACGCGCTCCCAGCGACTCGCAGCGCATGAACTGCGGGCGAACCTGGTAAAGATCAGCGGAGCGCGCCTGCCCATCGTCACGCAACCGACTGGAAAAATGGCACGGGTCTTTGTCGGACGCAGTGCACACACGGACAAGCTGGGGATCTCGGCGGACGGATTGCAGCATGGCGCATTTCGCATGGTCACGGGTGAGGGATGGATGGCGCTCATCGGGGACGATGCGGACTTCGAACCCATCGAGCCGTGGGCAAGGAGCAACGGTGATATTCCGCGTCTTCAGGCGGCATGGGAAAACATTACCCACTCGAAATGGGGGGCACCTCACGCAGGGTTGTACAAGAACCGGCTCAAATTGCCCGCCGACACCGGCAAGCCCGATGGGGTCGCAACTCCCAGGACCGAAACCTTGGTGTCATGGGCCTATGACGAACGCGGAAGCTTCAATGCGGTGTGCCATTTTCTTCACGGCCTTGGCGCGCGCTGGTATCTGCCCGGTGAGTTGGGAGAGGTGCTGCCGTCATTGAAGACGATCCCGGTGCCCAGCATGGATGAGACCGTGCGTCCGGATTTCGCGCTCCGGCAGTTCAATTTCCGCTTCAGCACCGTCAGCCCCGAGACGGCACTCTGGACCATGCGCCTTGGCATGAGACATTCCGCGAGCCTTCAGATTGCGCATGGCCTGGAGACCATGACTGGAAGGGATGCCATTTTTGCGGAGCATCCTGAATGGTTCGCGCTGTATGGCGGGCGACGGGACTACACACCTGGCGAATCCAAGAACCAGCTTTGCTATTCGAATGAGGAATTTTTCCGTGAGACGGTGCGGTTTGCGCGTGCGCAGTTGGATCAATACAAGCTCGAGAGTGTGTCCATCATGCCGCCCGATGGTTACACCGCCATCTGCCAGTGCCCGAAATGCGAGGGCAAGGATTCGCCGGAGCGCAATGAGCGAGGCCGCCTCTCCGATTATGTGTGGGACTTCGTGAACCGCGTGGCCAGGGAAGTGCGCAAAACGCATCCTGATCGCAAGGTGTTGAACTGTGCCTACGGCGTCTACACGCTGCCGCCGCTGAAGATCGACAAGCTGGAGCCCAACGTGCTCGTGTGCATCGTGGGAGGACGTCGTCCCGTGAACAAGGCGGGTGCCAAGGCTGAAGGTGAATCTGCACCGGAGGCTCTCCGTGCCGCATGGCAGAAGAAGACGGACAATCCGATCCTCATTTTTGAAAACTACCCCTTCACGGATCGCGGATGGTATCTGCCATCATTCACTCCGCATGCACTCGGCGAAACCGTGAACGCGACGAAGGGCATGTCTCAAGGCGAGGACATCTGGCTTTCCGTCCGGCAGGACTTCGACAAGAACGGCATTGGCTTTAATCACTTCCAGACCTACTTCACTGCCCGCATGTACTGGGGTGGGAGGGATGCGGATGTAGATGCGATGTTCCGTGAGTACTGCCGCCTCTTCTATGGTCCCGCCGGGCAGGAGATGCTCGCCTTCTTCACGCACTGCGAGGCGAACTGGCAGGATATGGAGGAAGACAAGGCCAAAGCCGACGCCGCGCTGGCGTTGTTCGACAAGGCAAAGGCGAAGGCCAATGGGGCATCTGTGTACGGCAGGCGGCTTGCGTTGATTGATGTCTATCTCAAGGGCCTTCGCTTGAAGACCCAGCAGCTCGCGCAGAAGCGCGGTCCAGTGCCGGTGCTGCGCCTTGTGGGAGAGGCGAAGGACATTGTGATCGATGGCAGGCTTGAGGACGCTTACTGGAAGAACTGCCCGATAGCCTCCACAGGCCGCCTGTGGGAGTTGCAGACGGGTCGCCAGCCGACCTTTGGCACCACGGTGAAGGCTGGCTGGGCGCAAAACAGCGTTTATTTTGCGATACGATGCGATGAGATGGCTGGCGAGAAACCGAACATCGCCACCACGCGCGAGGGCGATCCCGCCATCTGGTATGGCGATGCTGTGGAGTTTGAGATCGCCACGGAAACACATTCGTACTATCAGATCGTCGCGAATCCCGCGGGTGTGGTGGTGGACTTGGATCGCAACGCTCCCGCGAGCCGGCGGATGGATTGGGACTCGCAGGCAGAGGTGGTCACGCATGTGGCGGACGACCACTGGACCGTGGAGATCCGCATCCCCGTCACCCAGGATGAGAATGACCCGCTGCATCAGGTGATTGGACGCAAGCCCACTGTGAGCCTGCCGTGGCATGTGAATGTTTGCCGCCAGCGCATTCGTGAAGATGGCACGGAACTCTCCGCGCTCTCGCCCACTGGCTCGGATGGATTTCATGTCCCCTTGAAGTTTGCGTACTTCTATGATGGGAAGTCGCACACCTTCGATGCTGATGCGAGTGTCAGTGACTTCGTAATCGCGTTCCGCGCCGCCACCCAACTTGTGAATCGCGGAAAGCGCACAGAAGCACTGGCCGCTTTTGCCGCACTGGCCGGAAACACAGCCACTGACTTCCAGAAATCCGCGGCACTGGAGCAGGCCGCTACCCTGGCCCGACACTTGGGTGAGTTCACCCGCGCTGATGAACTCGCGTCCCGCATCCCTCTCGAAGCCGTGAGGAAGACCGCGCAGATGCAGAACCTGCTGGGGCAATCCAAGGCCGCGTCCGTCATCGCGCAGTTCAAAGCGGAGGACATCGCGCGCTGGCCGTTCTGGAAACGTGGGGACGGTTATCACGCCCGTGGCCTGGCATACGCCGCCGCAAAAGCCGCGAACGAGGCTGAGTCCGACCTGTCCGCTGCGCTGGGGTGCACCAGTGAGCCCCGCACACGGCAGAGCATCTGGCTCGCCCTGGGCAAACATCGCGAGATGACGCTCAAGAATGACGCCACTGCACTCGCGGCGTATCGCAGTGTGTTCGCCGGTTCAGGACAGATTGGCGGAGCTGATGAATTCTATGCCGTCCAGGGCGCCGCACGTCTCCTGAGCCGCATGGGGAACCACGCCGAGGCGCTGGCCACGTTGCGCCTGGCGAGTATTGACAAGCTCAAAGGCACCTGGCGCTTCAACCTGCTCCTCTCACTTGGCGAGATTCATCAGGCTGCCGGTCACAAGGAGGATGCGCGCACGGCATGGAAGGCCGTGCTCGACGATCCTTCCGCGGAGCGTCGCAATCGCGAGATGGCTGAGATAAAGCTCAAGTCGCTTTAGCCCGGATTTCCGGTAAGCTCGGCGCCATGACTTCGGATGACATGCTCGATCTTCTCGAGTCCGTGGGCGTCGTGACTGCACGGCGGATGTTCGGCGGCACCGGCTTTTACAAGAACGGCATCATGTTCGCCCTGGAGGCGAATGGCCGGCTGTACATCAAGGTGGATGATGCAAGCCGTCCGACGTTTGAGCAAGCCGGGTCCGAAGTATTCAGTTTCATCCATAAGGGACGACCGATGACGATGAGCTACTACGAGCCGCCGGAGAGCGCCTTCTCGAGCCCCCTGAGGATGAAACCTTGGGCGTTGCTCGGAGTGGAGGCTTCTCTGCGCTCGGCGAAACCAAAGCCGAAAAAGAATCCGGAATCAAAAAAGAAGCCGGCCACGAAGAAGCAGGAGACACGGAAGAAGTGAGCTAACTTAGTTCACCCGCTTTCATCATTGCCATGTCCGCCCACGCTGATCAGTTTACCCTCTCCACGAAGGGGAAGGGCACCTATGACATCACCTCACAGGTGGAGCGCATTGTGCGGGCTGCCGGTATCAAGACAGGCACGGCCACCGTCTTTGTGCAGCACACGAGCTGCAGCCTGGTCATCTATGAGAATGCGGATCCGTCAGCGCGCACGGATCTCCACGAGTACTTCGAGCGGCTGGTGCCGGAGAATACACCGTGGTTCGTGCATACCTGCGAGGGGCCGGATGACATGCCAAGTCACATCCGCATGGTGCTCACGCGCACCAGCGAGGTGATCCCGGTGATGCAGGGCCGGCTCACGCTCGGCACCTGGCAGGGCATCTTCCTCTTCGAGCATCGACGTGCTCCGCATACGCGCAGCATCGTGGTGAGCGTGGTGGGTGAGTAGGGGGTAAATTTCAAGACGCACTACCCCGCGTCCGGCGCCGTCCAGTCTCTCCTTCGCTCCTCGCGCAGAGGCGTGCGGCCACCGTTGCGTTTGCGCATCGCATCAAAGGCCAGGTCGCTGCCATCGACCTTCATCTGGTGCACGATCTGGAGCAGTTCGCCCAGTCTTCCTTTGGGGAAGCCCTTCTGCTTGAACCATGCGAGATATTCCACCGGCAGGTCAAAAATCGGCACGCCGTATGGCGGGAAGTTTTGCGGGCCAAACTTCCCGAACGGCATGCGCATGCGTTCGATCGCGGCCATGTCCTCCGCCATGCGGGAGGCGAGTTCTTCCGGGTTCATAGGGGCAGGCCAGGCTGGGGATTGTCGGTTGCGGGAGGCGCTGGGGCAGGCGGTATGGGAAGGTGCTGCGGGCACAACGAAATCTTCATCAGCGTGGCATAGATCGTCTCAAGTGCGCTACCTTCCAGTCGATTGTTCACGTACAGGAAGAGTTTGCGCTTCCTCGGAGAATTCTTGCGCTCTTTGAGCACATAATCCACCAATCCAGCAGCGGCTTCGCGTGCTTCCGGGAAGGGTTCCTTC
>JAEYUU010000704.1 GCA_023429545.1 Verrucomicrobiota bacterium | reverse complement strand
GAAGGAACTGGGGCTGATCTAGTCCTCGTACAGGCACACTTTTGATGATGGCCTGCGGCGCGGTGGCGTCGCAGGCCTCTTTTCAACTGCCTCCCGCAAATGCGTGTGCACCGGAGATTGCAACATTGGCTTCCGCGTGCTCGTTCTTTCTCGCCCTGCTCTCACCCTTATGAAGTTGACGTCACTCCTCGCCAGCGCGCTGCTCCTGCCGCTTTCCCTCACTGCCGCTCCCCAGTGGATCTGGACCACCAAGAAAGCCGCCGATGGCGAGAAGGCGACCTTTAAGAAGACTTTCACCGTTTCCGGTGAGATCAAATCGGCCACGCTCTCACTCGCTTGTGACAACGGAGCGGACGCCCTGCTCAATGGGAAAAAGGTGCTCACGAATCCGGACTGGATGGAGACTTCCAAGGCCGACGTGAAGGCATCGCTGAAAGCCGGGGACAACGAGCTCCGGTTTGATGCTCGCAACCAGGGCGGCGCGGCGGGCCTCATTGCAAAGCTGGAAATCGAGACCGCCGATGGCAAGAAGACCACTGTGGAGACGGGCGAGGGCTGGCAGGGAGCCGCCACAGGAAAGGACGTGTGGTCGCCTGCTGTAGTGCTGGCACCGTTGGGCGCGGGGCCATGGGGCGATGTGTTTGCTGCCAATCGGGGCAAAGGAAACAACAAGGCGGATGGGCCGGCCACAGCGACCCCTGCCGGGGAAATTGCTGTCCTGCCAGGGTTCAAGGCTGAGCTGCTCTACACCGTGCCCAAGGCCGAGCAGGGATCATGGGTCAGCATGACGGTGGATCCCAAGGGACGCCTGCTGGTGGGAGACCAGTACGGCGGCATCTACCGCGTCACTCCGCCGCCTGTGGGCAGCCCGGACCAGGCGAAGGTGGAGACCCTTCCCGTGAAGATCGGCGGCGCCCATGGCCTGCTCTACGCCTTCGATAGCCTGTATGTGATGATCAATGAGAAGAGTGCTCCGCAAAATGCCGGTCGTGACAGTGGTCTGTGGAGGCTGAAGGACAATGGTGACGGCACGTTCGCGGAGCCGGTGTTGCTGCGCAAAATCCCGGGTGGGGGAGAGCATGGCCCGCACAGCATGGTGGTGAGTCCCGATGGCAAGAGCATCTATTTCAATTGCGGCAACCACACCCAGCTCCCTGAGAACATGGAACTCTCCCGTCCCGCCCGCGCCTGGCGGGAAGATCACATCCTGCCACGCATGTGGGACGCCAACGGACACGCCCGCGGCGTGATGGCTCCAGGCGGCTATGTGTGCAAGATGGATCCCGATGGCAAAAAAATCGAGCTGTTCTGCTACGGATTCCGCAACCAGTTCGACATTGCGTTCAACAGCGCCGGCGAGCTCTTCACCTTCGACGCGGACATGGAGTGGGACATGGGTGCGCCATGGTACAGGCCCACGCGCATCAATCACTGCGTGAGCGGCGCGGACTACGGCTGGCGCAGCGGCTCGGGCAAGTGGCCCACCTTCTATCCGGACAGCCTTCCCGCCACGGTGGACATCGGCCCTGGCAGCCCCACGGGGGTGGTCAGCGGCACGGGTGCCAAATTCCCTGCGAAGTACCAGCGCGCGGTCTACGCCGCGGACTGGACCTACGGCACCATGTACGTGATTCACAGCGTGCCCAAGGGAGGCACCTACGAAAGCGTGAAGGAGGAGTTTGTCTCCGGGAGGCCGCTGCCGCTTACGGATTTGATCATTCATCCGCAGGATGGCGCCATGTACTTCGCGGTGGGGGGGCGCCGCACGCAGAGTGCGCTCTATCGGGTGACCTATGTGGGGCAGGAATCCACAGCCCCGGCCGAGCCTCTTGCGCTGACTCCGGAATCGAAGCTGCGTCATGAGATGGAGAAGCTTCATGAGGATGGCACGGGCGAAGACGCCATTGCGAAAGCCTGGCCGCACCTTTCTTCCCCGGATCGCTTTGTGCGCTATGCGGCACGCGTGGCCATTGAACGGCAGCCGGTGAAGGCGTGGAAGGACAAGGCGCTCGCGGAGACCAATCCTCAAGCCCTCATTGAGGCCTCCATTGCCCTCGCCAGGGTCGGAGCCGTGGGGAATCCGGTGCCGCTTCCAGAGGGCAAGCCCAAAGCCGGTGCCTCATCGCCCGCGGTGGGAGCCACCTCCGCGGAGGATACCCCGCTGCAGAACGAACTGCTGGCCGCGCTGGATCGCATCGAATTTGATTCGCTCGATCTCGACCATCAGCTCCAGTTGCTGCGCGCGTACCAGCTTGTCTTCACCCGTCTGGGCAAGCCCACGCCGGTAGTCTGCTCGGATCTCGCGGAGAAGTTCGACAGCGTCTATCCTCTCAAGAACAACGCGGTCAATCTGGAACTGGCCCAGCTTCTCATCTTCCTGGAGTCCAAGCGTGTGGCGGCCAAGACGCTCGGCCTCATGGCGACTGCCAAGGATGACAGCGAAGCCCTGGCGAGTGAGGAGCTCCTGGCACGCAATGCCGGCTACGCTCGGGCTGCGGGGGAGGTGCATCGCAGCCAGCCCAATCGCCAGCAGATTTCCTACATGTTTGCGCTCAGAAATGCCACCGCGGGCTGGACGAAGGAGCTGCGCGAGACCTACTTCTCATGGTTCCCTCGGGCCCGCCAGTGGAAGGGCGGAAACAGCTTCAAGGGTTTCATCGAAAACACCCGCCAGGAGGCGCTGGCAAACTTTGCTCCGGACGAGGAGCGTGCGCATCTGGATGCTCTCTCGGCGAAGAATGAAACGGCCGAAGTGGCAAACTTCGTGGCTCCCAAGGGACCGGGCCGGGCCTACACCATTGATGAAGTGCTGAAGCTTGCCGAGGACGGCTTGAAGAACCGCAACTTTGAAAATGGCAAGGCCATGTTCACCTCCACCCTGTGCCTCACCTGCCATCGCTTCGGCGGAGATGGCGGCAGCATCGGCCCGGATGTCACCGGCGCGGGCAGCCGCTACACCCTGCGTGATCTGATGGAGAACATCATCGAGCCCAGCAAGGTGATATCCGACCAGTATGACAGCCACCAGATCGAGAAGAAGGATGGCAGCCTCGTCATCGGGCGCGTCGTGGCGGAAGAGAATGGCGATCTCATGGTGATGATGAATCCCTTCGCCCCCACGACGTTGACAAAAATTCCCGCAGCGGAGGTGAAGAGCAAGAAGACCTATGCCATGAGCATGATGCCTCCTGGGCTCATCAACACGCTGAACCAGGACGAGTTGCTCGACCTCATTGCCTACGTCCTGTCTGCTGGGAATCCGCAGGACAAAAGGTTTGCGAAGCCGTAGTAGGGGACATTGAGTTTGTTTCCGATGTCTCCTCCAAGCACCTTTCGCTTCATGACGACCCAGCATACCCGGCTCACCGCCCCGTACTCGCGCCGCCTGTGCCTTCAAGTCATGGCTGCTGGCCTGGCTTCGCTTCTCGCGGCCTGCTCCGCATCCGCAGGTACGGATCTGTCCGGCACGTGGTACTTTGCCACGGGGCAGACGGGCAGTTCTACCACAGCGGTGTATGGCACCCTCAAGCTGGAACCTTCCGGC
>JAEYUU010000654.1 GCA_023429545.1 Verrucomicrobiota bacterium | reverse complement strand
CGCTTCTTCAGCTTGTCTGCAAGTGCCAGGCCCACGGCTACGGGAAGGCCGCCGCCCACGATCGCGCTGCCGCCGTAGAAATTGTGGGTCGCATCAAAGAGATGCATGGAGCCGCCCCGTCCGCGGCTTGTGCCTTCCTGCTTGCCGAACATCTCCGCCATCACCGAATCCGCGGAGACTCCGCGCGCCAGGGCATGCCCGTGCTCCCGGTAGGTCGCCACAACATTGTCATGCTCATGGAGAGCTTCCATGACGCCCACGGCCACTCCTTCTTCTCCGATGTAGAGATGCAGGAATCCGCGGATCTTGAGCTTGGTGTACAGCTCTGCGGACTTCTCCTCGAAGCGCCGGATGAGAAGCATCTGGCGGAGGAGGGACAGCGCGTGTTCGCGAGCTGGAATGGGCGGCGTTTCGGGTGATGAGGCACTCATTCGCGGAGGATGATGATGAAGTGACGCTCGGATGCCAAGAGCGGAATGCCATGGCTGGACATGACGGCATTCTATGGCGCATACCGCGAATCTCCAACCACAGGTTGGCATAGACCGATCACCTTTTGCGAAGATTGTAAGTGAATATTTGTAATCGCACACGCCAGATGCAGGGGGGCTCCGGGTGGATTACTCCGTATCGAGGGGCGCAGGACAGCCGGACTTACAGCGCCCGATTTGCCCAGTGCTTGGCAAGATTTACGCAGAGGATTGACCATCGGGAGCTAAGATAGGTCCATGCCGGAACCTCTCATCATCTCAGGATCCGCCCACCAGCATCTGGCAGCCGAAGTGGCGGCCCTGCTCCATTGCGAACTGACGCGTTCCCACGTCACTGATTTTCCGGACGGCGAAATTCATGTGTGCCTCGACGAACCGGTGAGGGGACATCCGGTCATTCTTGTGCAGCCCACATCGCCCCCGGTCACGCGTATTCTTTTTGAGCTTCTCATGTATCTGGACGCGTGCCGAAGGGCAGGAGCAGCCTCGACGATTGCGATTGTGCCCTACTTTGGCTATGCCCGGGCTGACAAGCGGAGTGGTCGTCGCGAATCAATTACGGCAAGCCTCGTCGCGAGAATGATGGAGGATGCAGGATTGAGCCACCTGGTGACGCTTGATTTGCACACGGCCCAGATCGAGGGGTTCTACCACCTTCCAGTCGAGCACCTGACGGCTGTGTCCATCATGTGCGATGAGCTTCAGGGAAGACTTCCTCCGGACACGATTGTCGTATCGCCTGACGAAGGGCGGGTGAAGATGGCCACCAAATATGCGGGCAGATTGGACCTTGAGATGGCCGTGGTATACAAGCAGCGTATCTCGGGCAGCCAGACACGCGTGCTGAAAGTCGCCGGAGAAGTTCGTGGCCGGCCCTGCCTCATCATCGATGACATGATTACCACTGGCGAAACCATGGCCCGGGCGATGGTTGCACTGCAACGTGAAGGAGCGCGGCCTGAATTCTGGCTGGCGGCCACGCATGGTGTCTTCAGCGACGGTGTGCGTGAGAAGCTGGATCACGACGCAGTGCGCGAGATCCTGGTCACCGACAGTATTGCGCCACGGCTTCCCGATTGGGAGAAGGTGCGCGTGGTGAGGTCTGCCCCACTATTGGCGGGTGCCATTCTGAGACTGACATCTGACCTCTCAATGAGCGATCTTTTTGAGTGAGGCTCCACTTTGGGATGTGGATTTTGGTGTGGAAGGGGCGGAATCAGGCGCTCGGGGCGACTCAGTACTCCAACCTTCTCTGGCGGCCAGCAGTTCAAGGACTTCATGGATGACGGAGGCGTCCACGGCGATGGCAAGGTGCGAGAAGCTGGTACTGCGTGTGCCTACGCGTCTGACAATCATGCCGGCCAGCCGTGGCCGCCCCATCCCAGCCAGTCTGTATACCGGCGCCCCACTGTCACCGGGATACACATCTGCGTTGATGAGATAGGCGCCTGAACCCGATGATGCGTTTACCGGGTAGGACGACACCCGGCCACTGCGTAGGACGGCAAAGCCGCCGGTGGTGCCGGGGAGCACCTCAGGGTACCCCAGGAATCCCACTTCGTCGCCCGACCCCAGTCCGTTGCGTGACCGTTTCACGGATTCCCGGGTAAGTGAGGAGCTCATATGGAGCTGGGAGATGACATCCTCAGGTATTCCGAGAGGAAAGGCAGCCACATCGTGAATGGGATGGCGGGTATAGTACACGCCTTCTTTCTCGTACGAGAGACCTAGCAATCCCTCGTTTGCGTTGCCCTGGTCATCGGGGATCCTCACACCCATGAGCAAAGGTTCGTTGCCACCAGTTTCAAGCACGTGCGTGGAGGTGACTACGACAGGCACCCTGTGCCCTTCGTTGTCGCGGCATTCAACGATGAAGGCGGTTGCAGCGCCATTCTTGGTGTAGATCGGATAAGTCGACCACATCATCCGGTCAGTGGCGCTCATCCGCGCCGTGCATTGACTGAGCATGATGGCCAGTGCCGCACACACAACGGCGTTTGCCGCGTGTAGAAGCAACCGCGGAGTCTTATGGTGCGTGGTCATGTGAGCGGCTCGAAGAGGTAGAGGAAGTCAGCTACCATTAACCCTTGCGCCGCGCATGGCGCAAGTCCGCGCTTCCTTTGCGGGTTTACGACTCTTTTCTGCCAGGCGCCCTTGCCATGACGTCTCCAGGGTCGGGCTATGGAAAGTGACAGACAATTGGGCTGTGAGTCTCGCGAACGACGCGCCCCGTCGCAGGATACGCAGGGCTTGTCCCAACATCTGGCGAGAGCCGCCCCCCAGGAGTGTCATGATATCATGGAA
>JAEYUU010000439.1 GCA_023429545.1 Verrucomicrobiota bacterium | reverse complement strand
ATCCCCAGGTCTTCGGCCGGCGTTGCGCGACAAGCGATTCGATGCTCGCAGCCACCTTGCGGAACGACTGCATTTCGATTTCTGCTTCCAGCTTCATTCGTTCCGCCGAGCCGGTGAAAGTGCCATTCACACCGCTGCCACGATTCGGGCCCATCATGGGGAACGCACCCGCCTTGTCGGTGACCTGTTCGCTCAGCTTGTTGAGCCCTTCAGGGATTTCTTCGGACTGCAACGCTTTGAGCGAGCCAAACTTATTTGGAGCATAGGCGACGAAACGTCCGCGATCCGCGGCGATGATCAGGTCAGGCAGTTTGTGAGTCATGGCAAGATGGAGAGAGGGTGAACGAAAAACGCTGGAGCTTCATGGGCAGCAGTCCAGCTGTCCTACTGGATCGCCGCGATGAGCCAGTGTGGATGGCGCGGCAGAGCCTCGCGTATTGCACGATTATCACATGAAACAGTGAGATTCTTTCCGGCTTGTGCGCGCGATACGTCCGCCGCCGATCAGGTTCGCGAACCTGCCCTCGCTATGAAACTCGAAAACCTACACGACGTCCTTGTTCACGAACTGAGAGATCTCTACAGCGCCGAAAAGCAACTCACCAGGGCGCTTCCCAAAATGGCAAAGGCTGCATCCAATCCCGACCTGGCGGCAGGCTTTGAAAGACACCTCGAAGAAACCGAGCAGCATGTGAACCGGCTGGAAGCCGTGTTCGAAGAGTTGCAGGTCTCCAGCCGGGGCGAAAAATGCAAGGGCATGGAGGGCCTCCTCAAGGAAGGCTCCAAGGTGCTCGAAGAGGAGGCTCCTGACGCAGTGGTGGATGCTCTGCTCATCTCCGCCGCCCAGCGTGTGGAGCATTACGAGATTGCCGGATACGGCAGCGCCATCAGCTTTGCTGAGTTGCTGGGGCAGGGGAACATCGCCAAGATCCTTCGCGAAACCCTCGATGAAGAAAAGGCCACCGACAAGAAACTCACCGAAATCGCCGAAGGTCAGGTGAATGCTGAGGCTGAGACGGCAGCGGCATAGCTTGTCGTTTCGTTCACTTTCTGCCATGGTATCGGTAGCTGGCCAGTCTTCCCTGACTGGCCAGACAGGCAATCAATCAGTCGGGCAGCAATGCTCTCCGACTGGTTGAGTTTTCGTGTCCGCACATCACGGTGAAAACACAAAGCGGCGAAGGAACAAACAGGAGGTTGGGCTCCAGCCTGACAGAGGTCGTTGGGCCTCCGGCCTGACAGCAATGATAGAGATCGCTCACAAACCCTTCACAGGCTTGAAGAGCGCCTTGTATGTCCTGTCCACGTGCACATGGTAGCTCAGAGTGTTGGTGGAGGTTTCCTGATGCACCGGCAGACTTCCTACCAGTCGGAACACGATCGCATCCGCCGTGATCTTCTGTACCGTCAGTGTGGCGATGGTACCACTGCGCCCCGCCAATGTCGGGACATCATACCCCTGCATTCCGGACAGGGTCATCTCTCCATCTTGGAGCGTGCTGTAGCGGGTGATGTCATCGGGTGACGAGCCTCTGGTGCGCGTGATCTTCCTCAAGTTCGACGCCCTGCGCAAGGCGTATGGCTTGTTCAGTTCCGGTCGGGAGGGAATCTGGAGCCAGAGTTCAAAGTACTGCGGATGCGCGGTGGTATTCACCAACCGCGAGCCTTCACTCAGGTGAATGGCCGTGGACTTTCCGGCGATTGCTTGCTCACCATTCCAGTTCACCAGATGGCATGCTTCCACGGAGGCATCACAATATGCGCGGAAATCCGCCCACCTTTGCATATAGGGACGGGCGCTAGAGTACGAGGAGTACGCTGGTGGCGGTGCGAAACGAAGGGGTTCCAGTTTGACATTTTCACCTGGAGTGGTGCATGAAGCCATGACCAACGGCAACAGGCAAAACAAAAGACAGTGCCGGTGCATCGAGGACAACGGTTCCATAAGAGGCATGACTAGTTATGCGCGGGTCCTGTTCTTTTCCTCCGACAGTCCGCGAATATTCCGCCAATACTCTTCCCGCACATCCTCGTCGACTTCCACCCCTACATTCGTGGCATAGAGCTGGTCGCCACCGCGTCGCTTGCATCCTGAAATCCAGTACCGCTCACCCGTGGCTTCCTCCACATGGCGTGATTTCATGGCGTTGAATGGAGGTGGAATGGAAAAACGTGCCAGGGTCACTTCCCAAAAATCGGCACCACGCCCTTCAGCACATCCACGCCCGTCTCCACGGCCTTTTCGACAGTCTTGCCGGCGGCTCCGCCGGTGCCTTGCAGCACCTCCGTCCCGCTCTTCATCACCTCGGTGGTGATTTCCTTCACGGCGGTGGGGGACACTGGCGCTCCCGTGACCTCTCCCAGCATCTCCAGGCTTCTGCCCGCAAGATCCAGCGGCACATCCAGGGCGGCCTTGCCCATGGCGATGAGCAGGCGATTGCTCAGGTCTTCACGAATGGAGTCCAGCGAGCCTGAGAGATTCACATGGGTCCACACGAAGCCGGGGGGTCCCGAGGTGTTTGTCTCGGTGAACACATTGGTGTGCGATCCCGGAATCCAGCGCAGGCTGTCCGGCAGTACGCCCACCATGAGCTTGCCCAGGATGGCGCGTCCTTGCAGCGTCACGTCACCCTGCACCCGCACGAGTCCGTTCGATTGCAGCACGAGATTGCGAATGTGGGTGGTCTCACCATTGCGTTCGATGTCTGCGGTCGCCTGATCCAGCACCACGCGGCGGAAACGTTCCGTGCGGGTGAAGTCCGCCACCCGATCCAGCAGGGGCATGCTCTGGACGATGCCATTTTTCACCTCCAGCTTCGCCTTCATGGTGGTGGGGGCGGCTTCGTAATCGCCACCCAGCACGCCGCTCAGTTTCGTCAGCCACTCCTGACCCAGGACATGCTTCAGATCGAGGTTCGATAAACGACCGCTGAAGTTCCATGCCTTGTCCTTCTCAAAGGGAAAGTCGCCGCGGGCAGTGACTTCGCTCTCACCGAGCCACCTTGCGACACCGTCATTGAGGGCCAGGGCGCGGGCATCCAGGCGCGCGCTGGTGCTGGCCACGCGGAAGGGTTCCTTGATTCCCGGCAGTGTCAGCGTGCCATTCGAACCGCGCAACATCCATGCACCCGCGTCCGTGGCGGGTTTTGCCGTTAGATGGAGTTCCTTCACGGACACACCGGCGGTGCCAGGCGCAGGCACCAGGTCGAAGCGGTCCACATGGACATCATCAATCTGCGTGCGCGTCGGTAGCCAGCGCTTCAGCCAGCCCGGCATGGAGGGTGGGGAGGTATCCAGCGTGGTGTCAGAGGGCAGTTCCTGGGGAACCTCCGCCACGCTCCGCAGATCCATGCGCAGCCGGTCCATATGGATCCGGGTCACGCGCCACGTGCCACTGCGGGCCGCCTGGAAATCTAGGGTGGCCTGGACACCTTCGCCCTCGATGAGCTTCCAACCCTGCGCTCCCCTGGGGGTCACACCGGCCTTGGAGACATACACATATGGGCCGGACCAGTTCAGCGTTTCCAGCGTGGCATCGCCCTTCACGGCATCACCTAGCTGCTGTGCCAGCATTTGCTGGAAGGCGGGGCTCTTGATGTACCGCTGGATCCACACATATCCATACAGGCCCGCGCCGCCTACCGTCAACACGGCGAGCAGGAACCCCCACAGAAGGATGCGGGGGACGATGCTGGGATTCTTTTTCCGTCGTTTCATGGCGTTCGCATCGAGGGGCAAGATCACGATACGCAACTTTTTCTGGCCAGACCAATAAATTCCGCTTAGCTGGCCGCACTCCCACTGCCTCGCATGCTCGAACTCAAGAACATCTCGCTCAGCCTGGATCGTGACGGTGAAGCTCATGCGCTTCTGGATGACATCACGTTCAGCATTCCTCCGGGGCATCTGCTGGCCATCGTGGGTCCCTCCGGCTGCGGCAAGACGACGCTTCTGAAGACCGTCGCCGGACTGAAACACCACGACAACGGTGAAATCCGCTGGGAGGGCCGCAATGTGGAAGATGAGAAGGATCTCCACCCTTCCGAGCTGGGGTATGTGCCGCAGTTCAGCATCGCGCACGATCTTCTCACCGTGGAAGAGTGCGTGGCCAGCGCCGTGGCATTGCGCACCTGCCAGCCCGATCATGAGAGCGCGTGGGCGCTCGTGGAGACCATGCTCCAGCAGACTGGGCTCACGCCGCTCGCTGACCGCCAGGTGAAGGTCCTCTCCGGCGGACAGCGCCGCCGGCTCGGTCTCGCCCTTGAACTGGTCACCAATCCCACGCTGCTGCTCTGCGATGAGGTCACCAGCGGTCTGGACCCCAAGAGCGAGCGCGAGATCACCCAGCTCCTGCATGATCTGGCGCAGAACAATCCGCGCCGCATTGTCATCAATGTCACGCACAGCCTGGCGAATCTCTCCCTCTTCGATACCATCCTGGTTCTGCATGAGGGCCGTGTGGTGTATCATGGTCCACCGCGCGCACTGTCCCACTACTTCAGCGTGGAGCAGGCAGAGGAGATCTATCCCAAGCTCGGGCGCCGCAGTTCCGAGCGCTGGGCGGAGTCCTGGGGCCGTCACCGTGACGCCTACTATGCCACCTATGGCCTTTCTCCGAAAAAGGAGGATGGCAAGGAGCCGGCCACGGATGACCTGAAAACTGTCACCGACCGCGAACCGGATCGCATCAAGCTGCCCTCCGCCGCCTCCTTCCCTGAGGATGGTGGCAAGGGAGGGGAGAAATCTGCTTTCGACAGGGAGGAAGAGGAGGATGAGGGTGACGACTGGTCGAAGTACAAGAAGCGCCGCGAAAAGAAGCAGAAGGAAAAGGCAAAGGAACGCGGAGAACACATTGAGGCGAACAAGGAGGAGGAAGGCAGCGGCCAGCACGAGGTCTCCGAGGAGCACCGGCTTCCCGGCATCTATTCCCAGACTCGTGAACTGCTCAGCCGGCGCTGGACCATCTTCTGGCGGGATAAGACGCAGCTCTGGCTCCAGGTCGCCATGATTCTGGGCTTCCCGCTTCTGGTGATTATCTTTGGCCTGGAGCCCATCCCCCAGGTGCGGCAGCTCTCCGTCCGGCAGGACAGCAATGTGATGCTGAACAAGCAGGAAGAGGTGGACTACAAAGCGAGCCAGATCAGGGCGGGCGGCATTGTGTCCGGGCTTATCCTCATGCAGGTCGTGCTGGTCACCTTGATGGCCTCCAACAATGCTGCGCGCGAGATCGCCGGTGAGCGGGACATCCTCGAAAGGGAACGCCTCGGAGGCCTGCGGGCCACCAGCTACGTGCTCAGCAAGATCCTGTTTCTCGGGACCCTCGTGCTCATCCAGGCCCTGTGGATGGGCCTCTTTGTGGAACTGGTGTGCAGCGGTATTCCTGGTGATCTGCCCATCAAACTCGTCATGCTGGTCATGGCATCCGCAGCCATGACGTCGGTATGCCTCGGAATCTCCGCCATCATGCGCTCGCCGGAAAAGGCAACCATCCTCTCCATCTATCTGGTCGGCTTCCAGCTTCCGCTCAGCGGTGCTCTGCTCACCCTGCCCAAGGCACTGGCGCCCATCGTGCAGCCATTCATAGCCGCCTACTGGAGTTGGTCAGGCAGCCTGAGTTCCATGAAGAGCACGGATTTTTATGATGCCGTCAAGGCGGTCACCAGCACCAACATCGAACACTGGACCGTCGCGGTCTTCGTCCTCGGCCTCCACGTTCTCGTTGGCCTCGCCCTCACCTACGCCGGCACGAAGAATTCGCAGTGGGACTGAGTAGGGTGGTGCGAGCCTGGGTTGGTTCTACATCGGGTGAGTGTGTCTGCGCGGAGCCGGTAGGACGGTCTGACGGTCTGACGGTCTGACGGTCTGACGGTCTGATAGTGTCGCTGCACGTCATTCACCGTTCACGATATAGAATCACGCCCGAGCGTACACAAACCTCCAAAGGTTCAGGAACACCGTCGCACAGTCCTACCGCTTACTGTCCCACCGGCTCTACACAGACCACACGCACCTGACACAGATATGAACCGTGGACCGCACTATTCACTAATTCGCACTCTGCCCGTAGTACGCCCCCGGTCCGTGCTTTCTGAGATGATGCTTCTCCAGAATGTGCTGCGGAATCTTACCCAGACCGGGATGCAGGGTCATCGAGCCCAAAGCCATTTGTGCGCACACTTCGAGGGCGACGCTGTTCTTCAGCGAGTCTGAGGCGTTCTTGCCCCAGGTG
>JAEYUU010000438.1 GCA_023429545.1 Verrucomicrobiota bacterium | reverse complement strand
GTGCAGCCTCGGCTGCATCTCCCTCGTTGTAAAAGAGCGCGGCATCCCCTGCCGCCTCTGGATTCGCCGTGCTGCGGTTCGTCACCACTGCCGCCCCCGCCGCCATCGCCTCCGGGATGGTGAAGGTCAGGCCTTCGAGCGTGGAGGGGAAAAGGAAGACGCGGGCACTCTGATAGGCAGCGATGAGGTCATCTCCAAAGACGGGGCCCAGCTCCACAAAACCAGTGGGGCCCACCACTTTCTCGAGTCTCTCCTTCAGCTCCGCGGGAAGACACTCCCCTGCCCGGACAAACACACAGCGGCCCTCACGGAACTCGTCACGGAACTCCTCAAAGATGCCAGGAAGGGATCCCAGGTTCTTGCGCAAGATGGCGGAGCCGACACTGAAGAGAATCTTGGGCAAGGATCGAAGCTTCTGCGCCACGGAGTTTTCCTGCGGCACCTTCTTCTGGAAGCGCGCGAAGTCCATGCCGGGACGCGCCACTGTCACGCGATCCGGATCGATGCCTAGGATTTCGTGCAGCCGATCCTTCGTCTCCTGGGAGATGGAGATCAGGTGGTCCGCTTCCCTCAGGTGCATCACCGTGCGGCGGAAGCGCTCGATCTGGGTGTGCGAGAGACCATCCGCCAGTTGCAGCGGCACCAGATCGAACACCGTCGCCACCACACTGCCGCAGCCCTTCTTCAACTGCGGAATGAGATGCGCATAGCTGTGATCCAGCACGTGCGCCACCTCGGCCCGCTCCTTTCCCGCACGCCACGGGTAGATGAAGTGCTTGTGCAATCCCCGCTTTACCCGCCCAGCCGCAGCGCTACGCGCCGGGGGATCACCAAGCCATCCTGGAGCAGAAGCTTTCATGCCACCGCTCCATCCCGCTTCGCATCTCGCAAGCTCTGCCCAGTAGCGGTCCATGGATGCCCAACCCTCCGCAGGCAGTGCGGGGTACCAGACGATTCGTGCATCTGCTCCTCTCGTGGTCATCCTCGAATCATTTCATGTGTGGGTTTCCTATCAGCGGCATCTTCCACACCGAGCGGCAACATCTTCGTCATCCACCGCCAGAGCTCGGCCCCGCGCACATGGGCGCTGAATGCCTCACCGGTTGCCCTCGCGGCCGCACGCATCGGCGCGCGTGTCTCCTGATGCATGAGCTTCATCATCAGTGCCGCAGTGCCAGTGGTGTCTTCGGGATCGAAGACGAATCCATTCTCTCCATCCACCACCAGCGCCTCCGCGGCACCAGCATGCTTGCTGATGAGCAGTGGCAGCCCAAGGCACGCCGCCTCATGCACCACTGCTGCATATGTGTCTTGTCGTGTCGGCAGCACGAAGACATCCGCCGAACCGACAGCCTCCCGAATGGCCTGCCCCGTAAGAAATCCTGTGAGCTCGCAGTGGTTCTGCAATCCATGCTTCGAGATTTCCTCCCGCAGCCATGTCTCGTCACCACCGCCAATGAAGCGCAGCTTGAAGCCGCTTTCGCCACCAGTCTTCAGTTGCGCCGCCGCTGCAAGAAGCAGATCGAGCCCCTTCCGGCGGATGAGCTGTCCCAGGTAGGCAAAGACAACCGGATCCCCAATGCTGCGAGAGTGATCCACAGGCGTGTACAACCGGCTGTCCACCGCGTGATACGCGGCGAACGCGGGCGTGCGTCCGGGGCTCAGGGGATCATGAGCGGCGGGGCAGCAGGCCACCACGCCATCCACCAGCCGGCTCCAGAAGCCATGCCACAAGCGCGTACGTGCGTGGAAGTAGTGACCATTCCTCCTGCCAACCTCCGTGGAGACAATCACCGGCACACGGCGATACTTCGCATAGATCAGGCCTTGCAGAGTGAAGGGGGAGAACTCGTGCATGAGCACCGCGCGCACATCATGTTCTCTCAATGCGCGCCAGGCTTCGCGCGAGGGCATGTAGGTGTCGTACTTTCCTTTGCGCCCTTCCAGGGCCTCATCGGAGGTGTCCATGCGCCGGCGTGTGCTCGCAGCCATGCGAATATCGATATTCGCCCCGCGTGGTGTCACGGCTTCCTCGGGATGTTCGCCCTTTTCGGTGGCGGGCCACAGCAGCATCGTGCGCCAGGGACGTGGCTGCGCCGAGGCCAGCGCCTCATAGAGCGGCTTGAAAAAGGTGCCTCGTGCCTTCGTCACGATGGCGAGTGTGGGGGGGCTGCTCACGGAGTCAGTGAGACGGTCTCAGGAGTGGATTTTGCGAACGCAGCGCCAGTTGGTGCGCCGCCGGTTTTCGACGTTGCAGATGTCTCCGGCAAAGCGTGCTTCAGTTCCGCGGCAAATCGCTGCGCATACGCCGCACCGTCCAGCGCATGCTTGAGATGAATCCCGCGCTCGGGCTGCCAGTTGCCGATCACATATTCCTCCAGCACGTCGGCAATCCGATCCGCATCAAATTCCAGGAGACGTCCGTTGATGCCGTCCTCCAGGATCATCTCGCTGCCATGGTGAGGTGTGAGGAAGAGTGGCAGGCCACATGCAGCCGCTTCCACCTCAACAAGCGCGAAGGCCTCGGAATAGGAGGGAAACAGAAAGCCATCCGCAGAGGACAGATACTTTTCCACATCCGGCACCATGCCGGTGAAGGTGACAAAGGAAGTCCAGTTCCGATGTCTCGCCCCCAATTGCTGCTTCAGCGCGTGCAGCCGTGCATCGCTTCCGCCCAGTACAAGAAGCC
>JAEYUU010000370.1 GCA_023429545.1 Verrucomicrobiota bacterium | reverse complement strand
CGCAGGGGCCACATTCGTGCCGAACATCTCCAGGCGCCAGGCCTGTACCGCGTCCCGGAGCGCGTCCCTCAAGGCGAGTTCCTTGTCATCCCGCACCGGTGTCGTCTGGCCGGGGTCTGCAGTCATGTCATAAAGGTTCCCTGCATTGTCCAGCCGGTGCGTCTGCGTGCGCACACTCACCTGTCCGCCCCATGTGGAGAATATCATCCTGTCCTTCCATTCGGCGTTCTGCTTCTTCAGCAGCGAAGAAAGGTCGCGACCGTCCAACGACTTGTCCCCCACCCTCTGCACACCGGCCAATGCTGTGAGAGTGGGCAGCAAATCGATGGCGCCGCTGATCTGGGTAACGGTGTGTCCCGCCGGAAGCTTCCCAGGCCAGCGGAGGTAGCATACAGAACGCACGCCGCCTTCGTCCGTGTTTCCCTTTTTGCCCTTCATGCCGCCGGTCCAGCGCGGGCTGTTGGGGCCGTTGTCCGAAAAGTAGAGAACGATGGTATTCTCCGTGAGCTTGTGTTCGTCCAGCTTCGCGAGCACGCGACCCACGTTCACGTCCTGATTCGCCAGCATGGCATGCACGCAGCGTGTTTCATCGAGATTCTCCTGCCCCTCAAGGGTGGCGCGCTGCGTGATTTCCTTCCTCTTGAAGTTGTCCCAGTCTTTTTCGGGTGCAGCCCACGGCGAGTGCGGCGTGGTGAAGGGCATATAACACAGGAATGGCCTGTCCTTGTTCTTCTCGATGAAGCCCAGAGCGCGATCCGTACAAACGTCCACGATGTATCCCTTGGTGCGCACCATGCGGCCATTCTCTTCCAGCGGCGCATCGAAGTACTCACCCCAGTGGCCGGAGGTGTGGCCAAAGTATTCATCAAAGCCGCGTGCCATGGGGTGGTAGGGCCACTGGGTGCCATTGTGCCACTTGCCGAAGGCACCTGTCGCGTAGCCAGCCGCTTTGAACGCATCCGCCACCGTCTTCTCTGAAATGTCCAGACGCTCCTGTCCCGTGGACACACCCCTCACGCCACCGCGCGGATGGTACCTTCCCGTAAGGAACTCCGCGCGTGTGGGCGCGCACACGGGGCAGACATAGAAGCGGTCCAGCGATACGCCACTCTTCGCAAGGGAGTCGATGTTGGGTGTGACTGCCGCTTTGTTGCCGGAGTGACCATAGTCCCCCCACCCCGCATCATCCGCGAGGAAGATGACAACATTGGGCTTCTCCGCCGCGTGGCAAAGCGAGAAGCCCCCGAGGAGCGCGATGGCAAGAGTGACGAATTGTTTCATGCTGTCGTGTGGAAGCAAATGGATAACGGAGCCGGAGGCTGGTTTTCAATCAATTCTCGTCATCACTCAGTGGCGCCCTACTTCCCTGCTGGGGCTGGCTTCCCCTTGCCCTTGGCTCCGGGCTTCTTGGGTGGTGTGTTGAGATGCGTCATGGGCTTCTCCATCGCTTTCATTCGGGCCAGTCCCTCGACCGTGAGCAGTGGATCCTTCGTTGCCCCCCGCCACTCCACAAGCGCGGTCTGCAGGCGTTTCAAAGTTTCCGCGTGCTCGGTTTTGCTCGCGAGATCCTCAAACTCCCACGGATCCACCTGCAGGTCGTACAATTCATACTCAGGTGGATCTGCGGCGCGCTCGAAGACCTGCCCCACCCGGGTGCCCGCGAACTTCTCCGTGCGCGCCATGGTGAGCGCTGCGTCACCGTCAATGCCGGAGCTCGGCTTGGCCTTTCCAGCGAGGATGTTGTGGATCAGTTTGTACCGTACATCGCGGATCGAGCGGCGCGGGAAGAAGGGCATGGATCCGTGAAACTGGAATTCAGCGGCAAGATACTGCCGGTGCTGGGAGACATCCAGCGTGTGACGTAGCGAGCGACCCTGCACATTCTCCGGGATTGGCTGCCCAGTGGCATCCATGATCGTGGGGAGCAGATCCACTGTGGACACAAGTGCCGGTGTGCGCTCGCCAGCGGTGAAGACGCCAGGCCACAGTGCAAGCATGGGCACCTTCACCCCGCCCTCATAGCAGGAGGTCTTGCCTCGCACAAAGGGCGGGCCGTGGTCACCCACGAAAAGCACAAGAGTATTGTCTATCTTTCCAGACGCCTCCAGTTCCCCCAGCAGGAGTCCCAGCCCCGTATCGATGCGGGGCACCGCATTGTAGTACTGCGTCACGCGCTCGAGCTGCTCTTGCGTATCGATCTTCTGGAACGGAAACGGCGGCACTTCACCCACCTTCAGCGGAGTTTTGGGAATGCCCTCGTACTGGGTGGGAAAAGCCTCCGCCGGCGGGCGTGGGCTGCGGCCCATGACATGCGGGTCAGCGAAGTTCACCATGAAGAAAAAGGGTTCCTTCGTTTCCTTGATGAAGGCGCCCGCCACCTTTGCGGCGTTCTTCACATCGCGCATATCGGACTTGAGCTTCTGGTCGAAGGGGAATGTGTTCTCGGGAGCCACGTGCAGCTTGCCCAGGATGGCAGTGCGGTAACCTGCCGTCTTCATCAGCGCGGGGATAGTCTGCGTTCGCAAAAGTTCGTGCAGGGCGAAGCCGCCATTCACCAGCCCATACTGGCCATTCG
>JAEYUU010000311.1 GCA_023429545.1 Verrucomicrobiota bacterium | reverse complement strand
CTGGGGAAGCCCACGGTGTCGCACCATTTGGATTTGCTGAAGCGCGCGGGGTTGGTGACGTCGGAGAAGCAGGGGCAGTTCGTCATCTATTCCCTCTCCACCAGCGTGCTTGAGGATGCCTTGCGCTGGATTCTCACGCTGACCAAAAAGGGAGCGCCTGCACCGGTGACAGGTGCATCGAAGGCCACTTCCAGGACAACCCAGATACACCATGAAAACGATGCTCAAAAAGGAGTGGCTGCTGCTTCTCGTAAGCATGGCCCCGTTCGCGTTTCTCGCCGCCGTATGGCCTCAGATCCCTGAGCGCATTCCCATTCACTTCAATGCCTCCTTTGTGCCCGACGGCTGGATGAAGAAGCCGTGGGGGGCATTGCTCCTCCCGCTCACCAATTTCATTGTCGTGACTGTCACGTTGCTGTGGTTCCGATTTGATCCCAAGATGGCGAAGTGTGATGCGGACACGCGCGAGCATGTGGGGAAGGTGCTGCGTCAGGCATTGGTGGCCACGTGCCTGTTGATCGCCGCATGCAGTGTGGCTGTGATTTGGGCCGCGTGGGGAAACTTGAACCCGGTAATCGCGGTAATCAACTATGGCCTGCCCATCATGTTCCTGGTGATTGGCAACAGCATGAGCAAGCTGCGGCCCAACTACACGATCGGCATCCGTGTGCCGTGGACCTTGGAGTCACCCGTGGTGTGGACGAAGACGCATCGCTTCGGCGGGCGTCTCATGGTGGCATTAGGTTTGGGCCTGCTGGTGGCAGTGATCTTCGGCCTGGAGAAGGCATGGTATGCCTGGGGGATGCTGGCCGGGATTGGCGTATGGACCGTGACGGCGCTGGTGTATGCGTTTGTGATGTCACGCCGCGAGACACGGATGCTGGCGTGATCGCATCACGCGAGCTCTTTGAGATACGCGCGCAGCGCATCCGCCATGTCGGGCCGCTGGAGGCCCCACCAGAGGTTGGCCTTCACGAAGTCGAGCTTGTTGCCGATGTCGTGGCGGCGCCCCTGGTACTTCACCCCGAAAAGCGGCTCGCGCTGCATGAGTGAGGCCATGGCATCCGTGAGCTGGAGTTCGCCACCCTTGCCGGGTTTCGTTTTCTCCAGCTCATCAAAAATGGATGGTGAAAGGATGTAGCGGGCGCTGACTGCGAGACGTGAGGGCGCCTGCTCTGGCTTGGGCTTCTCCACGAACTTTTCGGCGCGAATGACATCGCTCTCCACTTCAGGTCCGCCCATGATGCCGTAGCGGCTCACTTTCTCCTGCGGCACTTCCTCAAGGGCCACGACTGAGCCGCCGTGCTTCTCATGCACATCCATGAGCTGGCGCAGCACCGGCTTCGCGCCATCGGAAGCGGAGACGAGGGCATCACCCAGCAGCACGGCGAAGGGCTCGCCGTTCACGTGCTCGCGCGCGCAGCGGATGGCATCGCCCAGGCCGCCCATTTTGGGCTGGAAGACAAAGTGGATGCGCGCGAGGCTCTGCAGTTTGCGCAGTTCGGCGAGGGGCTCGTGCTTGCCCTTGGCTTCCAGATCCGCCTCCAACTCGGGATTGGCGATGAAATGCTCCTCGATGGAGCGCTTGCTCCGGCTGATGATGAGCAGGATGTCCGTGATGCCGCTCGCCACTGCCTCCTCCACCACATATTGGATGACGGGCCGGTCCACTACGGGAAGCATCTCCTTGGGCACGGCTTTGGCGATGGGAAGGAAACGGGTGCCGTAACCGGCAGCGGGGATGACAGCTTTGCGAATGGTCATGCGGGGCGGGTGATGCTGGGCGGCCTGAAGGCGTCGACAACTATGCGCGCAGGATCTGTGGCTTGATCACGGCGACACCGAGCTCTCCGAAGGCAGCCTCCAGCTTCTTGTACATGGAGTCGTCCTCATAGGTGCCCACGATGGCGCCACCGCTGCCGGTAAATTTGGCGCTGGCTCCCACGGAGCGGGCCGCCTCCACCATGTCGATGTTTCCCTTGCTGATCTTGTAGAGCCGGCGGCGCAAGTCGAAGTTCTCATTGAGCAGCGGGCCGATGTCGCGTCCGCGCCCCTTGAGCAGCAGCTCCTTCACGCGCTCGGCGAGGCCTGCCCAGTGGTACATGGCGCTCACGATTTCTCGCTCACCGCGGTTCCAGCGGGAGCGGATGTCATTGTGGAAGACCTCCGTGCCCTCGCTGAGCTGCCGGGTGTAAGCGACATACAGGGGCGGAAGCAGCCCGGGATCGATGATCTCGTAGGTCCCGTAGCCGCGCTCCTCCATGAGACCGCGGTTGAAATCCATGAATACTACACCCTCATACACCTGGATGACGCGATCCTGAAGGCCGGCGGGGATGCCCAGTTCATCATTCTCGACACTGAGCACCAGGTTTGGCTGGATGTGCAGGGGCACCTCCACCTGGTAGAATTCCATGAGCGCTCGCAGGCACGCGCAGATGATGGCGCTGCTGCCCGCCATGCCCACCTGCGGCGGCACATTGCTTTCATAGCGCAGGGTGAAATTGCGATCGTGCAAGGGGATGCCCTCCTTGGCGCAGTAGTCCGCGAAGCGCTTGACCGTGGCCTTCAGCAGGCGGATGCCGCCGTAGTAGCCGAACTGGCGGACGTCCTTCGCCAGATGGGTGATGTTCTCAAACACCGAGTGGTCACGATCATTGGGCTCGATGCGCAGCTCCGGGGTTGCATAGAGGACCACTTCCGCGCCGAAGTTCCGGATGACAAATGAGATGGTCTTTCCGAAGTAGCCGTCGGAAGGGTTGCCGACGAGGCCGGCGCGGGCATGAGCATTCTTGCGGATAACCATGGAGGTGAGGGCAGGAACGCTACGTGGGGCGGAAATGCTGGCAACGGAAATGAACTGGCCAGGCCGGAATCTCGTGGAGGGGCGGGGGGAGGGAAGGTGGCTTCATGTCCGGAAGGCGGCACCCCCGCAGTCATCCGAAAAAACTGGATTGACGGGAAAGTGACTTTGTCATACAAAGTTAAACATGGCCGCATCCGACCTTCCACATGACACGGCACTGGAGCATCTCCGGATCATCCGCACGCTCATGGAGCGTGCGAGCATTTACCGGGCGGTTTCGGCCACGGCAGCGCTCTGCGGCGGGGTTCTTGGCCTGGGAGTGGCTGCGTGGGGCTTGATGATGCCCCCCTCTCCGCAGGTATTTCTCGCGGCGTGGCTGGGCGTGCTGTGTGTCTCC
>JAEYUU010000271.1 GCA_023429545.1 Verrucomicrobiota bacterium | reverse complement strand
CGTCCACGGTACGCGAGCCATACACGGAGGAAGCACCTTGTGGGGTCAGCGCGAAGGTCTCAATCCCCGTGCCGGTGCTGGGGCCTGAGTTAAAGTGCAGGCTAACGTAGATGCTGTTGGGGATTTTGTTCGCGAATTGCACACGCCCACCCAGCGAAATGAACGTATCCGTCGTCCGGGTCATCACGACCCGGATGCCTTGGGCCTCAAGCTGTGATTTCAGGGCAAACGCCAATTTCAGGGCAAAATCCTTCTCGTAGCCATAAATGCCACGTGCTCCAGAGTCGTGTCCGCCGTGCCCCGGGTCAACCACCACGGTGTCAAAGCCACTGCTGGTATTGATATAGCTGGGGCGCAGGACGGGGTCGATCAGCTTGCAAAGGTCCAGCCGCGAGAAGCAGGGCTTGCCGTTGAGTTCCAGAACGGGGTCATTAAGCACGAACTTGATGTTGTTTATTAACAAATCCTGGCTGCCCAGCGTGGCCCGCATGACAAGCACCGGTGAGGTGAACGACACGCGGTTGCCGTCCATGGCAAGGTCGTGGAACCGGTAGAAGCGATGGATGCTGTTCGCGGTAACGTAATCAGCCCCCTGGTAGTGGAAGATTTCCCACCCGGAAATGTCGCTGCTGGTGGTCGCTGTAGCCGTTTTGCCGCCTCTGGCGGCCTCAGACTTGGCCTTTTTGTCGGATTCCGTCTCGTGATCAAACTCTGAATCGGGCTTCTCCCGCACGTCCATCTCCCGGGTGGTGGCCTTGGAAGAGGACGTCACATCCTTGGGCGCCGAGGGCTTGGTCGGTCCTGGCTTCTCCTCCGGCTTGATGGTTTTTTCTGCGGTCTTCTTCTCTGGTTCGGGTTTGATGGTCTTCTCGACTACCTTCTTCTGCGGCTCGGTCTTGACGGCCTTTTCTGCGGTCTTTTTCTCCGGCGCAGACTTGACCGACTTTGCCGCCGCCGCCTTCTCCGGCTCGGATTCTTTTGCCTTCTCCTTCTCGTTTTCCTCGGGCTTGGCGGGCTCCGTCTTGGTCCTGGTGAAGAATTTGAACCTGGGCTTGGGGGGAGGAGAAGCTTCTGTCTTGGTTGTGGCCTCTTCCGCCTTCTTCTTGGTGGTCTCAGCGCCCATGGCGACCCACCCTGCGCTTGAGCACAGCAAAAGGACGCTCAGCATCACGGTTGCCGGACGCAAGAAAAAATGTTCCACCGGGGTCATTTTGGGCGCTGAAAATACATGGGTCCTTCGTCTTTGCAACGCCTGACCCGTTCATGCAGGGATTGGACGCCCGAAGGCGCAATCTGCTCAATGGCAGTCTCCCGATCCTACTCGCGTGCCTTCGTGTCCATCCAAATCGTCACCGGACCATCATTGGTCAGGGATACCTTCATGTCCGCGCCGAACACCCCGCGTGCCACGGGCCGCCCCAGCTCCCCCTCGAGCCGGGCCAAAAACCGCTCATACAGTGGCACTGCCAACTCAGGCCGGGCCGCCCGTAGGAAGCTGGGCCGGTTCCCCTTCTTCGTGCTGGCGTGCAGGGTGAACTGGCTCACCACCAGCGCCTCCCCGCCATTTTCGAGGATGCTGGCATTCATCTTCCCCTCCGCGTCGGGAAAGATGCGGAGCCGCGCCACTTTCCCCGCGAGCCACTCAATGTCCTCATCGGTGTCAACTTCCTCAATGCCAAGGAAGACGAGCAGACCGACACCGATTCGGGCCGCCGCCTCACCCCCGATGTGCACTTCTGCCGTGGAAACACGTTGAATCAACGCCCGCATGGAGCAGGATGCTAGCGCATGCGTCAAGATCGCCAGGCTCCCGGAGGCCGCACGCGCTTCGGCGTGGCACCATCAATCTCAGGTAACATCAAGGGCGGACCACGGCGCTCCTTGGCGGATTGGATCCATGGCGAAATGGTCTGGTTCGACAAGTTCCTCAAACGCTGGCTCGTGCGGGGGATGGTCATTTGCACACACCTCTCTATCGCGATCGCTGCGTTCTACTTTGCCGTCTGGGGCATGGCACGGGGAAAGGTCTTTGACAATACTGCCGGCATTCCGGTGAGGGAGTGCGGATTGGTGCTGGGCACCGTGCCGAGGACGGATGGCCGGGACAATCAGTTCTTCAAGGCCCGGGTGCAGGCCGCAGCGGACTTGTTCAAGGAGAAAAAGGTCCAGTTCCTCATCGTAAGCGGAGACAACTCCAAAAAGGGCTATGACGAACCCAGCGAGATGAAGGCGGCACTGATCCGTCTCGGGGTTCCCGCAACCAGGATCTACTGTGACTACGCGGGATTCCGCACGCTCGACAGCGTGGTGCGTGCCCGGCAGGTGTTTGGGCTGAAGGAGTTCACCATCATCTCCCAGAAGTATCACAACGAACGCGCGCTCTACATCGCGCATCGCAAAGGCATGCCCGAATGCGTCGCGTACAATGCGCCTGATCCCAGTGGCCTCGTCATGTGGAAACAGTACGCTAGGGAGACCATGGCCCGTGTCATGGCGGTTCTGGACGTCGAGTTCTTCAAGACCGAGCCCAAGATGCTGGGAGAGCGGATCTTCATCGGAGAGAAGTCACCGGCGGTCGATGCGAATCCGCTGCCATTGCGATAGAACGCAGCCTCAACTCCCCGGCGCCACCTTGGCGCCTGCGGGCTTGCTGTCGCCGGCCGTCTCTGCGGAGGGCTTCTGACGGGGGCCGTTGGACCGTACCCATTTGTAGGTATTCGGCTTGTCGCCCGGGACTTCAATCCACTCGCCGTGGTAGGCCTTGCTGGTGCGCTGCTTCCACTGCTCATCCTGCACTTCGTGCATGGCCTGGTTGGTATCCTTGGCCCGACGCCGAATCAGAAGGGTCCGATCCTCATTTTCTTCATTCACTTCCTTCTCCACGTAGTCGCCCCATTCGCCAGGGGGCTTTTCGCGCAGGTGCAGGAGACCGCGATGATCTTCCCCCACCAAGCCATTGTTCTTGAACGTCTGGATTTCTGAGTAGCGGTTGCGCATGCGAGTCTGGGCCGCATCGAAGCTGGCTTGCGCCGCGTCGGGCTTGTCCGGTTCGTCGCCTTTGTACTGGTAGACATCCAGCCGCATGTTCACATCCACCTTGATGGGTTCGGGTGACTGGAGGTCCACTTTGACGGTTTCGCATGAAGACAGGCTCAGGAGCGAAAACGCCAGCAGCGCATGCCACGTCATCTGCTTGGAGGTTCTCATAGGGGTAAGGGCTTCCATGGTCACGGGGCCGGTTTCTTGGCCGTACTGTCGTCTCTCCACCGGTGATCGTACACATTGATTTCAAAGTTGCGAGAACCCTGCGGACCCACAAAACGAAGGTATCCGTTGCCCTCGCGCCCGTAAAAACGCCCCTTCAACTCCGCCCTCTCATAGTTGAAGTCCCGCAGGGTTTCCAAGCCTATCTGCGTGATCTGCTTCTTCAGTGGGTCCCAGTCCTTGGGCAGATCCTTGATGACATTGTTGAGGGCCTTGATGTTGATCTTCCCGGGGGTCTTGTTCGCAAAGGACACATCTCCCTGGTACAGCTCCAGCATGCTGCCCTGGGCCACCAGCGATGTTTGCACGTTGCCTTCCATAAAAAAGTAGGTCGGCGTGAGAATCTCCGCGAGGTGGCGTGTCTGCACATTGTCACCAGTAATCCAGCCGTCCCAGTGGTAGCTGTCCGTGAGGTAGATATTCGCCTCCCCGTTGAGATAGCCTTCGTAGGCCTCGGCGCCGAACTTCGCATAGATGCCCGCCTTGTCATAGGTCACCGTCAGGAATGCCTTTCCCGTCTTGAAGTCCTCATATTGGATGCTGTCCACCTCGAAAGTTTCCGTGAGGTTGTTGTCCTTCTGCTTGAAGGGAAGGTTGAACTGCACCTTGCCCCGCATGCCCACCAGCTTCAGATCGATTTGCGGGATGGGATACGTGTCGGGAGGAATGTCCAGGTCGGCGTGGAGGGTGCCGCGAGTGACCTCGGTATCCACGCGAAAAGGGAAGGGTGTGTTGAAAAGCGGCTTTCCTTTCGGTGAGATCACGAGCTTCCCATCATGCACTTGCAGCCGTTTGATGCTCCACGCGGCTTCGCTCAGGGGAGGCTCGCTCTCAATCACCGTGCTGGATACCTCGAACTCGAAGTCGTCATCGTTGGCGGCAATCCGCGGACTCTCGGGGGATGGCCTGGTATCGCC
>JAEYUU010000270.1 GCA_023429545.1 Verrucomicrobiota bacterium | reverse complement strand
GCCGTCGTTGTCCGTGTCCTCAAGCACCACCACCTGGTCGATGGCATCGTCGCCCGGCTTGATCTGGGGATAAGTCGTGCTGCACACCACCCAGAGGCGGCCCTGGGCGTCCCAGTTCATCTGCACCGGCTTGCGCAGCAGCGGTTCCGCGGCCCACAGGTTGATCTCAAAACCCTCCGGCACCACGAATGCCTTCTGCTCGGCTTCCACGGAAGGGTCAGGCAGGTCCGTGAGTCCGCGCGGCTGGGAGGCTGGGGCAGATGTCAGCGAGCCAAGCAGCAGCGTGAGGGCGGCGGACAGGGTTGGGAGGGTGTAGGCAGGTCGCATAATGAAAAGAGAAAATGCCGGATGCTACCGCGGCAACGTTTGCGGAGAGAGCCGCGGCCGGTTCACGCGCCCGACGGCCAGCGCGATGAGCCACGGGAGATTCACCAGGAATATGAAACAGAGGATCTGGTGATTCGTAAAAGACAATCTCATGAGCCAGGTGATGGAGAGGTGCATCGCGATGATGGAAGCCCCCATGATGCAGGACCACTTCCGGTCACGCAGGCCCAGCCAGGCGAGAAGTTCGAGGATGAAGCCGATGCTGAAGAGCACCTGCGCGACATAGGGATGATGCAAAAGGAACACGGCGGACTGCGGATCACCCGCGAACTCGGGTTCCAGGTCCTTGTAAAAGGAGAGGCGGTGCGTCTTGATGATTTCCACGCTGAGGTACTGGGAATTCCACATCCAGAGACCCTTGGAGTTCACAATCTTGGTGATCACGGAGGAGACATAGCCCGCCAGGATGATGCCGCGGCTGTAATACCAGAGCTGAGCGCGCATCTCCGCGGCAGACACGTTGCGCTTCCACCACACCACCAGCGCCTGGCCAATCAGGATGATGCTGATCATCTGCATGCCGTGGTAGGTGTAGCCCTGGGAATTGTGGAACGTCCACACCAGCACATGCATCACGGCGAGCAATGGCAGCACGAGCCGCAGCCCGATGCCCGCCACGTACAGCACCATCAGGACGCAGGCCGCGACGAAGAATTCCTCATAGAGGCCGACACGCGGCACCCAGGTCAGCGGGCCATTCACCTCATGCAGCCATGTCAGGTCCACGAAATGCGCCAGACCCACGGGATAGGTCTGAGAGCTGAGCCGGTAGGGATGCCAGTCCCAGAAGGTCCAGAGCACCAGCGCGGCGAAACCGAGGCGCATGAGCATCCATTCCCAGCCGCTGATGGGCTCAGGCACGAAGCCGCCCTTCGCCCAGGTGACGAAATCCCTCTTCCAGCGCTGTGTGCGGGACTCAGCCATCGGTCAGGGCGTCCTTCGTTTCTTCGGCGGGAGGACATGCTCGGCGAGTACGCGGTTGGTCTCGATGAAATGACCGTCGCCGAAGCCAATCTGCGTCTCGATGAGTCTGATGCGTTCGGGCAGCGGCCGCTTGGGCCGCTTGGCATTCATGTTCCGCATGTACTTCAGCACCTCCAGCGCCGCCCGTTCCTCGGTGGGGAAATGCTTCTTGTTCGTGCCATGCATCTTCCCCACCTGGGAGGGCGAGATGCCGGTGTGGTACACATGGGCCAGCGGCCTGCCATCTCCATCCGCCATGTACTGCCACTTCAGCGGACGCGAGGTCGGCTTGGAGTACATGGGATAGTGGGACAAAGGGAATTCATCCCGGAAGATCTGAGTCAGCACCACGAGCACCAGCAGGGGAAACACGGGATGGCGCACCCAAGACCTCCAGCGCGACGGCGGGGGGGTGGGTTCTGCTTTCAGGACCTCATCCATGGCCTGAGACCTCAAGGAAGCTGGGGCTGGGTCTGCAGCACCTTGAGCTTCAGTTCCTGAATCTTTTTGTCCTCGGCGGTCACGAGCGCATCGAACTGCTCCACCTCGGCGGCGTTCTGTCCCTGCTCATGCTTGCGGAAGCCATAGAGGTAAGTCTCATTCGCGGGCCTCCAGCGGTTGAAGAAGAGCGTGTCCTTCTTGATGACATGCTCCCGCAGAGGCTTTGCTGCCGCGCTGGCCGGATTCTGCCTGGGCAGGCCAAGACCTTCCACCAACTTCGAGGCCCACTGCTGGTAGCCCGCCTCCGCGTAGTGGATGCCGTTTTCCGTGAGGGGATTCATGGGGCGCTCCTTTTTCGCGCCGCCCATGAGCTCGAATCCATCGATGAAGAAGGCGCCCTGCTTCCCGGCGAATTCCTTCAGCGCGTTGCGCACATCCTCCAGCTTCGCATTCGCCTCGGACTGGTCAGGCAGGGGTGGGCCGAGATTCTCCAGCGGCGGCGGGGCCACGATGATGACGCGCACGTGAGGGCTCTTCGCGCGGACCATCTCCAGGAGGTTGCGGTAGCCGGAGATGAAGTCCGGCATCTTGATGAGTCCCTCAAAAGGCAGGTCCGCCCCGTAGCAGGCGATGAGGACGGTGGGCTTGATCTGCTCCAGATGCTTGCCCAGGCGCTCCAGTCCCTCCGCCGGCGGGCCAAAATAGGACCGCGCATGGCCAAAGACGGTGTCCCCGCTCCAGCCGAGATTGCGCACGGTGATCTGCTTCTGCCCCACGGCGAGCGTCAGTGCGGTCTCCAGAAACCCGTAGCGCTGCTCCCGCTCGATGATGGTGCCGCCAAGGATCGCAACGCGGTCGCCTTCCTTGAACTCAAAGGTGCGGGAGGGGGTCGTCTGCGCCACGGCGGCAGTCGCAAGGAGGGTGATGGCGAGGCTGAGGATGGCGGATTTCATGCGCGCTGGAAATAGGAGGCTAACTGAAACGCAGACCTTTAGGAGGTCTTTTCTTTCGATGTGGGCTGAATCTGCCGGCGATAGTCGCCCCGGCTGAAGAATTTCTCCAGCCAGACGTATAAAATGATAAAGAGATAGCGGCTGCCCATCTCCTTGATCTTGAGCTTCGGCACGCCCGCGCGCCGGTTCCGCCAGGTGATGGGCATGGTGGTCCAGGTGTAGCCGCGGACGATGGCCTTGAGCGGAATCTCCACCGTGAGATTAAAATGCGGCGCAATCAGCGGCCGGCAACCCTCGATGACCTCGGCGCGGTAGGCCTTGAAGGCATTCGTAGTGTCATTGAGCGGGATGCGGAAGAGGAGCTTGATGCCCCAGTTCACGATGCGGTTGAGGATGAGCTTGTGCGTGGGGTAGTCATGCACCGCGCCACCCTTGATGAAGCGGCTGCCGAAGACGCATTCGTACCCCTCGTTGAGCAGCTCCCAATAGCGCACGAGTTCCGCAGGGCTGTCTGAGCAGTCCGCCATCATGATCACCACGGCGTCTCCCTGCATCTGGTTCAGCCCGCAGATGATGGCCCGGCCGAAGCCGTTGGCGCCTTCGTTGTTCACGGGGCGGAGGGTGGGGATGCGCTGGCGGAGTTCCTGGAGCAGGGCCCAGGTGCCATCGCGGCTGCCGTCATTTACCACGAGGATCTCGTGCGGAATGCCACGATCCGTCAGGGTTTTGTAGAGCTCTTCCACCGTCGCGCCCACGCTACCCTCCTCATCGCGAGCCGGAATGACCACGCTGAGGAGGCGCACCGGCTTTGGGTTGAGGGAGTCGGGCATGAGAAAAGCGGGTCAGCCATGGAGAATTTTCTTTGCGGCGTCAATTGGAAAACCGTAGCTTCGCGGCTCATGAAGATTGCCTTGGTAACCGGTTCGGGAGGCCTCGTCGGCTCGGAAACGTGCAGGCGGCTGCACGCCGAGGGCTATGCCGTGGTGGGTGTGGACAATGACATGCGCGCCTATTTCTTCGGCGAAGAGGCGTCCACCAAGGGTACCAGGCAGCTCCTGCGCAAGCAGCTCCAGGTCTATCACGATGAGCATGCGGACATCCGTGACTGGGACGCGGTGGAGTTCCTTTTCAAGAAATTCGGCTTCGCCATCGGGGCCGTGATCCACACGGCGGCCCAGCCCTCCCATGACTGGGCGGCGAAGGAGCCGCTTACGGACTTCGCGGTGAATGCCCAGGGCACCATGTACCTGCTGGAAGCCACCCGGCTCTACTGCCCTGAGGCGGTTTTCATCTTCACCAGCACGAACAAGGTGTACGGCGACACGCCAAACCGCCTGCCGCTGGTGGAAAAGGAGACGCGATGGGAAATTGACGAATCACATCCCTATTTCGCCAAGGGGATTGATGAGTCCATGAGCATTGATGCCAGCAAGCACTCGCTTTTTGGCGCGAGCAAGGTGGCGGCGGACATTATGGTGCAGGAGTACGGCAGGTACTTCGGCATGAAGACCGGAGTCTTCCGCGGGGGCTGCCTCACGGGGCCGGCGCACGCAGGGGCGGAGATGCACGGCTTCCTCTCGTACCTCATGAAGTGCACGGTGACGGGCCGTCCGTACAATGTCTTTGGCTACAAGGGCAAGCAGGTGCGTGACAACATCCACAGCCATGATCTGGTGGAGGCGTTTGTGAAGTTCCTCAAGAACCCGCGCCCCGGCGAAGTGTACAACATTGGCGGCTCACGCCACTCGAACTGCTCCATGCTGGAGGCCATCAAGATGTGCGAGGACATCAGCGGCAAGAAGCTGGACTGGAATCTTCAGGACGACAACCGCATCGGCGACCACATCTGGTACGTGAGCGATGTCTCCAAGTTCAAGAGCCACTACCCGGACTGGGACTACAAGTATGATCTCAAGACGACGCTTGAGGAGATTTACAAGGCGTGTGCGCTGACGAAGTGATGGCGGGTGGCGTGGGATTTACAGTCTTAGTTGATACGGGAGCCGGTTCTCTAGCTGCATTCGGCCGAATACAGCCAGGCAAGCTCGCACAACGAAGCTTCAACAATGATGCGGTAGGGATGCGCTCCTGCGCGTCCCATGTTAAGATGGGCGGAGGTGGTGCGGAGCTACGG
>JAEYUU010000229.1 GCA_023429545.1 Verrucomicrobiota bacterium | reverse complement strand
TCTGGTCCCGGTGGGCCACCACCGCCCGGAGCCCCCCCTGGCGACTACCGAATCCGTACATCCTCACTGCTGGGCGACAATGGTCGCGAGAAGTACTACTCCGTCCCAGATCATGCGAGGGACCGCTTTCGTGACACCGTGCGTCAATATCGCGAACAAAATCCGAACGTTTCCATGGAGCAGCTCAGTGCTTTTGCCCGGAAGGAATTTGAGAAGGCGCAGTCGGAGAATCAGCGGGACCGCAGATGATTGGGCGAGGAAACCGCATTCACCTTTACATGTGCCGAACTCATTGGGTCAACGACCCATGCCTTCTCACGCGATATCAAGATTTGCTGGACGGTGGCGAGAGAGAACGCCACGCCCGCTTTCGCTTCGACCGGGACGCGAAACTCTTCCTCATTTCCCACGCGCTAATGCGCGCCGCACTCTCGGACTTTGCGAACGCGGATATCGATCCGGCATCGTGGCGCTTTGAGACGAACACGTACGGAAAGCCGGAGATTACTCCGCACGATGGCGCGCCAGGGATGCGCTTCAGCCTTTCGCACACCCAGGGATTTGCCGTCTGCGCCGTGACTGTGTCGGAGGACATTGGCGTGGATGCGGAAGCCATCAATCGCAACACCGATGTGGCTGCTCTGGCTCCGCGCATCCTTTCCCCAGCCGAGCAGATCCGCTTTCAACTGGCTGCTCCAGAGATGAGAAGAAGCCACTTCCTATCCCTGTGGACGCTGAAGGAGGCATTTGTGAAAGCACGCGGTCTCGGCCTGAACCTTCCGGTGGAGCAACTTTCCTTCTCCATGAATCAAGGCGCCATCAAGTTCGGGTGCACCACCGCCGCGGAAAGCAGTCCGCAAGACTGGGCTTTTGCGCTGATGCAGCCCGCCGCTGAACACTGCCTTGCAGTGGCCGTGCGCTCCGCGGGTGCCGGTGCGCCTGAAGTGATACCCCGCTGGTTTGTGCCACTGGTGGGCGACCGGACGGGCGAAGCACTGCCGAAAACGATCGCCAGCATCGGCCTGACCACGCATGCCGGTGATCCAGTCTCTTGATCATGGCGAGCTCATACTTGGACCAGCGTGAACCATGAAGTCGCACGAGCAAAAAAAGTTCACGCCTGAAGTCTTGTGCATCGCTGAGCCATGCGATACCCTCAGCCACGGATGCCCTTCGTCGAGTTCACCCCCAATCTCGCGCGTCAGACCTCGGCGAAAGCATGCCGTGTGGATGGAGCGACGGTGGGCGAGTCCTTGCAAGCCGTCTTCGCAAAACAACCCAGTCTGCGCAGCTACGTGCTGGATGATCAGGGCGCAGTGCGGCACCACGTGGTCTTGTTTGTGGACGGCACGGCCGTGAAAGACCGGCGCACGCTCTCTGATGCCGTGCGGCCGGAGTCGGAGATCTTCATCATGCAGGCACTCTCTGGAGGTTGAACCCAAAGAAAACCATGAGCACGACACTTCATCTCGGCACCCGGAAAGGGCACTTCGCCCTCGAGAAAAACGCGAACGGCTGGCGCGTGGCGCGCACTTCTTTCCTCGGGGTGCAGGTGCCGATGCTTCTTCCGGACGCACGCGACAAGACACTCTACGTCGCAGTGGAGCACGGGCATTTCGGTGCCAAGATGCATGCCTCACGCGATGGCGGCGCCACTTGGGAAGAGCGTGCCTGTCCCGCCTACCCTCCCAAGCCGGAGGGCGCACCGGACATTCTCTGCCCCATGCGGCAGACGCCCATTCCGTGGAATCTGGAAAAGATCTGGTCCCTGGAGGCAGGCGGCGCGGATGAGCCTGGCGTATTATGGTGTGGGACGATTCCCGGCGGACTCTTCAAGTCGGTGGACGGCGGTACAAGCTGGAGCCTGGTGGAAAGCCTGTGGAACCGACCCGAGCGCGCCAAGTGGTTCGGCGGAGGTTATGACTGGCCGGGCATCCACTCCATCTGCGTGGATCCGCGTGACAGCCGTCGTGTCCTGCTGGCCATCTCCTGCGGCGGTGTGTGGGAAACGCTCGACGGGGGTGTTACCTGGGAGCGCTACGGCAAAGGTCTGGTTGCCGATTTCATGCCACCGGGAGAAGAGGGCGACCTGGACGTCCAGGATCCCCACCGTATCGACACCTGCGCATCGGATCCCGACACCGTCTGGATGCAGCATCACTGTGGCATCTTCCGTTCCAAGGATGGCGGCCACTCCTGGCAACGTTTTGAGAATGGAGATCCCGCTGTGTTCGGCTTCGCCGTGGCGGTGCACCCTCAAAAGCCGGGCACCGCGTGGTTCGTGCCCGGCGTGAAGGATGACATGCGCGTGCCTGTCGATGGGGCAGTGTGCGTGATGCGCACGCAGGACGATGGCAGGACCTTCGAGCCCCTGCGCGCCGGTCTTCCACAGGAGCATGCGTACCATCTCATCTACCGGCACTGCCTTGATGTGGCAGACGATGGACGTACCCTCGCCATGGGCTCCACCACGGGATCCGTGTGGATCAGCGAAGATGGTGGTGATTCTTGGTCCCGCCTCAGTGCTGAGCTGCCACCGGTGTTTTGCGTGCGTTTTGAGAAGGGCGCATAACTTGGAAAACAGGTTCGTGAATGTTTCGACAGCGGTCTGCGTTGATTGTGCCGATATGAAATGGCACACCCTCGCAGCTTTGACCTTCTCCCGCGGCGCACTCTGCATCGCGTGCATCGGCCTCATCTCAGGAGTCGCGCACGCCCAAGTTCCCAATCCTGGTGCGGATGTGAAGAAGCCCAAGGAGAAGGAAAAAGAGAAGCGCATGACACCGGATGGCAAGTGGGAGGTGCACAGCATGACACGTCCCAAGCCAACAGTAGTGGAGCCGAAGTATGATGGACAACCCGTGCCACCTCCTCAAGGTGCGAAGGTGCTCTTCGACGGGAAGGACCTCTCCCAGTGGAAGAGTTCACCTCGCAAAGATTCATCGGACCAGAGCACGGAGCCGAAATGGAAAGTGCAGGACGGCTATGCGGAAATCGTGGGACGTTCCGGCTCACTGAAGTCCAAGGAATCCATCAAGGGTGACGTGCACCTGCACATCGAGTGGGCCACTCCTGCCGAAGTGGTGGGCAAGGGACAGGGCCGCGGCAACAGTGGCGTTTACCTCGGAGGGTTCCCAGAGATTCAGGTGCTCGGCTCGCATGAAAACGAAACGTACGCCGGCGGTCAGGCTGCCGCGCTCTACGGCCCCTATC
>JAEYUU010000195.1 GCA_023429545.1 Verrucomicrobiota bacterium | reverse complement strand
GCCCGGCTCAGCGCCGGTTGTGCGATGCGTAACTTCTCCGCAGCCCGGGAGAAGCTGAGTTCCTCGGCTACGGCTTGAAAGTATCGGAGAAGGCGGAGTTCCATGCTGGGAGATAGTCGCCCTTTAGATCATCACGGCATCACTGCGATTGCAAGATTGGATTTCCGCTATCAGAACGCACGGCCTATTCTCATCAAATTGACACTCACCACCCAAATGCCCCAAGCCACGCACCTTATGAATAACTCATCGAACTATGATGCCATCATCATCGGCGGCGGCCCTGCCGGCGCCTGCACTGCCGCCATCCTCGGCGAATACGGACACAAAGTGGTAATCCTCGAGCGTGAGAAGTTTCCGCGGTACCACATCGGCGAATCGCTCATCCCTTTCACCTTCCAGCCGCTGGAGCGCATCGGCATGATCCCGAAAATGAGGAAGTCCCACTTCGTGAAGAAGTACAGCGTGACCTTCGTGCAGCCGGACGGGAAGCGCTCCCAGCCCTTCTATTTCTTCAACCGCTATGACAAGGACACCGTCGCCCAGACGTGGCAGGTCCTGCGCTCGGAGTTTGACCAGATGCTCCTGGACAACGCCCGCGAGAAAGGCGCCGAGGTGCGCGAAGAAACCACGGTGAAACAGCTCCTCATGGACGGCGAAACGGTCGTGGGCGTGGAGGCCACGGACAAGAGCGGCCGCACCTATGAACTGCGCGCGCCCATCACGCTGGACTGCACGGGCAAGGAGGCCTTCACCTCCAACCGCCGCGGCTGGCGCATGAACGATCCCTATCTGAACAAGATCGCCGTGTGGACCTACTACAAGGGCTCGAAGCGCGGTGAAGGCATCGATGAAGGTGATACCACCGTGGCCTACATCCCTGACAAGGGATGGTTCTGGCACATCCCCCAGCACGACCAGATGACCAGCGTGGGTATCGTGGCTGAAGGCAAATACCTCACCCGCGACGGCGTGAAGGATCCGAAGGCGATCTTCAACCGGGAGATCGAAGAGAATCAGTGGATCAAAAAGTTCCTCTCCGAAGGTGAGTCCACCGGCCAGTATTTCGTGACCAGCGAGTACTCCCGCCATTCCAAGTATTGCGCCGCACCGGGCCTGCTTCTGGTGGGTGACGCCCTGGCCTTCCTCGACCCGGTCTTCAGCAGCGGCGTCATGCTCGCTCTCAAGAGCGGCCAGCTTGCTGCGGAAGAGATCCACAAAGGCCTCCTGGAAGGTGACCTCTCGCCTTCACGCTTCGAGGAGTATGGCAAGACCGTCCGCTTCGGCGTGGAGAACATGCGCAAGCTGGTGTACGCCTTCTACGATCCGAAGTTCTCCTTCCGTGAAGTCATCAAGAAGTATCCCGAAGCCGCGGGCGAAATCACCGATTGTCTCTCCGGCGATGTGAACAAGGACTTCAGCGGCCTCTGGGACAAGATCCGGGAGTTCGTGCCGCTGCCGGATGATCTCCCCTACGGCGAGCCTCTCGAGGCCCAGGAAGTTGCCGCAGCGTAAACTCGCATGGTGCGGTGCGCCACGAGTGTGGAAGTCTCTCCGGAGGCCCCTCACCGTGGCGCACTCCATAGCCCTTCCATTACGACCATTCAGATAGTCAAGGCAGCTGAGGCAATCTCTGTCACCACACCGTCTGAGTCGCCATTCATACTGCCGCCAAGTCACCGGGCACGAAAAATGCACGCGAGGTCTGGTGTTGTGAAGCGTATGGTTGAGGTTATGATCTTTAGCATGAAACAACGCTGCCTTTGGTTCGCTGCCCTGCTGGCGCTTATCGCCCTGCCTGTGCATGCCCAATTTGGGTCTGATGCTCCGGAGGCGGACAAATTTGACGCTTCTGCGCTTCAGCAGCTTGCAGACCGCGGGAATGCCGACGCGCAGTTCGAACTGGGCGTGCGATATCTGGGCGGCGAAGGTTTCGGCAAGGACGAAAAGAAGGCCGCCGAATGGCTTCAGAAATCCGCTGACCAGCATAATCTCGCGGCGATGAATGCCCTTGGCACTTTGCACGAAGAGGGTGTGGGTGTGGTGAAGGACGAGAAAAAGGCCTTCGAGTGGTATGAAAAGGCCGCCAAGTACGGCTTCCCGCTTGCCCAGCAGAATCTGGCAGAATGTTATGAGTCCGGCAAAGGTGTCGACAAGAACCCCGAGGAAGCCATGAAATGGCTCGAGCGCGCCGCCCATCAAGAGTTTGCCCCCTCCCAAGCCCTCTATGCCTGGAAGCTGGAAAAGGGGAGCGGTGTCGAAAAAAACACTCCCGAAGCCGCGAAGTGGTACTTGAAGGCAGCGCAGAATGGTCTCATCCGCGCCATGACGCACCTTGCGTACATGTATTACACCGGCACCGGCGTGCCACTGGACTACCGCCGTGCGGAGGCTTGGTACCGCCGCGCCGCCCGCTCTGAGGATCCTTGGGCACGCAATGACCTCGCGTGGTTCCTTTCCGTATGCCCGGATGAAACCTTCCACGATGGCGCCACCGCCGTGGAGTTTGCCCGCAGCGCCGTCGACAAGATGCAGAAGCAGGACTACCAGGTGGTGGATACCCTAGCCGCCGCCCTTGCGCGCGATGGCAAATACGGCGAAGCCGTCCAGCTCCAGACCAAGGCCCTGGTGATGTTCAGCGAGGACAAGGAGAAGGAGTACTCGGACGAGGACCGTTCCAAACTGGAGAAGGAACTCGCCGATCGCCTCACCAAATACAAGGAACAGCGCGCCTGGACCGAGAAGCACCCGAAGCCCGAGTCCGGCGTCAAGCCCCTCGTCGAGGATCGCATCCTGCAGGAGGAAATCGTACCCCGCCGCAAGCCCAAGACCTCACCGAAGCGCGGTGAAGATCAGGATCCCCGTAAGCCGGTGGTGTAACGCTCTGGAACAAAACCTTGGAAACGCGTGCTGCGTGGTGCACACCCTGAGAGGGCTGCATCATGCCGGGCTCGCGTTCGTTCGCCCTCGTCAGTGTTCATTAGTGGTTAAGAATGCCTCCCCGCATTCACGCTTCCTAAAAAACCACCTGACAAACTCCCGACAATCGCTTAGGTGGAACATGGGCGCGATTCCTTTGTCTCTGTCATTCGATGACGTTCTTCTCCTCCCGGGAAAAAGTGCAGTACTGCCGGGAGAGGTTCAGCTGGGCACCAGTCTGACCCCCACCCTGCCGCTGAATATTCCCGTGCTCTCGTCCGCCATGGACACGGTCACGGAAAGCGAGCTGGCCATTGCGCTGGCACGTGAGGGCGGCATGGGGGTCATCCACCGCGCCTGCCCCATCGACTACCAGGCGGAGCAGGTTTCCCGCGTGAAGCGCTCGGAAAATACGGTCATCTACAATCCCCTGACCGTAAAAGCGAACACCACTCTTGGCGAAGTCTCCTGGCTCATGCGCGAGAAGGGCGTGAGCGGATTCCCCGTCGTGGGCGAAAAGGGCCTGCTCGTGGGCATGGTCACCAGCCGCGACATGTGGTACCTGGAAGATGCGAACACGCCCATTCGCGAGATCATGACGCCCCGCGAAAAACTCGCGGTTGGCAAGCCCGACACCACTTGGGAAGAAGCGCTGAAGATCCTGTGGATCAACCGCATTGAGAAGCTCCCGCTCGCGGACGCTGCGGGACATCTCGTGGGCCTCATCACAAAGCAGGACATCGAGAAGCGCCAGATGTTTACCAACGCCGCCAAGGATGATCAGGGCCGTCTCCGCGTGGGGGCCGCTGTGGGGGTAGGCGAGGACTGTGTGGATCGCGCGCTTGCGATGCAGGCCGCCGGTGCGGATGCTGTGTTCATCGACGCGGCCACGGGCCACACCATGCGGGTCATTCGGGTCATTGAACAGCTCCGCGCAGCCTTGGGTGATCGCACGCCGATAGTCGCGGGCAACGTGGTCACCAAGGAAGGCGCGCGCGACCTTTGCGATGCTGGAGCGTCCGCCATCAAGGTGGGTGTGGGCCCTGGATCCATCTGCACCACGCGGGTCATCTCCGGCGTGGGTATGCCGCAGTTCACCGCCGTGCAGGAGACTGCCGAAGTCTGCCGCAGCCGCGGGGTGACTGTCATCTCCGATGGCGGGGTGCGCTACTCCGGCGACGTGGTGAAAGCCATGGCCGCAGGCGCGGATTTCGTGATGATCGGTTCCTTGCTGGCAGGCACGGCCGAAAGCCCCGGCGCCACCGTGCGTCTCCAGGGGCGCACCTTCAAGGAGTACCGCGGCATGGGGTCCCTCAAGGCGATGCGCAAGGGCGCAGGCGACCGCTACGGCCAGAACTCCAGCGGCAAGCTCGTGCCGGAAGGCGTGGAAGCCCGTGTGCCATTCAAGGGCCCTCTCTCCGACGTAATCTTCCAGCTCATGGGGGGTCTCCGCAGCGGCATGGGATACGTGGGCGCGAACACCCTCGCCGAGTTGCGCGAGAAGGCGAACTTCGTCCAGATCACCGCAGGTGGTCTGAAGGAAAGCCATCCCCACGACATCACCATCACCGAGGAACCGGTGAACTACGAGGTGGGTTGATAAGTTTTACACAACCCTTCTGGGAGCGCTGGCCTTCGAGTCAGTGCTCCCAGAAATTGTTGAACACCGCCACTAAAATCGGGTTCCTTGCCTCGGACCCTTAACCCGTCGTGCGCAATCCGCTCGCGATCGCATTCACGCTGAGCAGCACCTCGGGCAGCAGCGCATTCGACGCAGCCTCATCACCGCTGTTCAGCAAGGCGCGCCATTCACGCAGCAGATCGATTTGCTGCTGATGCAAGGTCCGTAGTGCCGCGGCGCGAAGCTCAAGTGTCTTCCACATGCGTGGACGCAGCTCATGCATGGGACCGCCACGCAGGCGATCCAGCATGACGCTCGTAAGATTCCACTCCTGTTCGATCTGGCCAAAGATCCTGTCTCTCACTTCGCCATCTTCCACGAGTCCGGCATAGGCGGCCATCAGGCTGTGATCCGTGCTGGCCAGTGAAGACTCCACGTTCGTGATGACATAGTGCAGGAACGGCCAGCTCCGCAATCCCGCGGCAAGCTGCGCAAACTCCTCATCCGTGAGCGAGGCCAGTGCGCTGCCGGTGCCATACCAGCCAGGCACGTAGAAGCGGGACTGATTCCACGAGAACACCCAGGGGATGGCACGAAGATCATCCAGACTCGCCTTCCCCGTGCGTCGTGAAGGCCGCGAACCGATGCGGCTGTGCTCCAGTGCGTCAATCGGTGTGGCCTGCCGGTAGAAGGTCATGAACCCGTCATTTTCCAGCAAGGCTCGGTAGGCCGTGCGCGAGGTGGCGGCCAGCTTGCCCGCGAGTGGGGCGAGGGGATGCTCCGGAGCCGGACCGCGCGCATGCAGGCACGCCGTGGCGGAGACGCCGGCGAGCAGGAGTTCCAGGTTGAAGGCAGCCGTCGGTTGATTGCCAAACTTCTGCGCGATGGTTTCCCCCTGCTCCGTCAGGCGGATGTCCCCACAGAGCGAACCGTGTGGCAGAGCATCCAGGAACCGGTGCGTCGGCCCCGCACCGCGACTCACCGTGCCGCCGCGACCATGGAAGAAGCGCACCTTCACCCCTGCCTCCTGTCCGGCGGCAGTGAGCTGGGACTGCGCGCAGTGCAGCGCCCACTGGCTCGCCAGGATCCCCGCGTCCTTGTTGCTGTCACTATATCCTATCATGAGCTGTTGCACCAATCGTCCGGGCTTCCCGGCCCGTTGCGCGTGGAACTCCAGGCTGCGCCGTGTCAGCGGCTCCTCCACAAACTTCCTCAGCATCTCCGGACCGCCTTCCAGGTCGTCTGCTGTTTCAAACAGCGGCACCACGGGAAGCTGGCATACCAGGCCCTCAGGCGTGCGCTTCATCAAGCCAGCCTCTCTGGCCAGCACGTACACCAGCAGCAGGTCGGAGAGACGCCGCGTCATGCTGACAATCAGTGCACCGAGGCCCTCAGGCCCATGCGTTTCAAGCTGGGCCGCCAGCACGCGATAACACGCCAGCACCGCATCTGCCTCCGGACCGGCGGAAGCATTGGCATGCAGGAAGGGACGTGGGGACTTCAGTTCCTTCTCCAGAAAACGCAGGCGTTCACCTTCCGCCCAGTCTTCCCAGTCGCTCCCATCCAACCCTGCCGCGTTCATGAGCTGCGACAAAG
>JAEYUU010000128.1 GCA_023429545.1 Verrucomicrobiota bacterium | reverse complement strand
TCGGCACCGCCCCACGCAAACCCTGGTCGAAGGAACGCGTGATCTTGTTCTCGGGATCTCTCTGCCATCGGAAGGGTGTGGATCTCCTCGCAGAGGCGTTTGCACGTCTGGCCTCTGATTTCACTTTTGTCCGTTTGAGGGTGGTTGGTTATGGTCCTTTGGAGGCTGAGATGAAGCAGCACCTTGCCCTCCTTGCAGATCGCGTCGATTTCACAGGATTCTGCCCGTGGGATCGCCTGCACCTGGAGTACGCACAGAGTGACATCCTGTGCGTACCTTCACGCCATGATGGATGGGGACTGGTCGTGCCCGAGGGCCTCGCGGCGGGACTTCCCATCGTCAGCACCCTGCAGACAGGGGCCGCTGTGGAGTTCATCAAGCCCGGACACAACGGATGGCTGCTTCCACCCGGTGAAGGTGAGGGTCTCTACCGCGCGCTGCGCCAGGCCGCCACCCTTACGGAAGAGCAATGGCATGACATGTCGCGCATCGCGCGAAACTCAGTAGCCCAACATACCCTGCAGAATGGCGCGAAAAGGTTCATTGCAGCCGCGCTCTCCGCGATATCGACAAAGTCGGCGCAGCCTTCATCTCGGATGGTTGGGACCGTCTGACCCTGGTACCCTCATGTGCGGCATTGCTGGAGTCCTCACCGTCCGTCCGGACCATATTTCGCTGGAGGCAATCTTGCCTGCGATGCAGCAGTCTCTCAAACATCGTGGACCAGACGACTCAGGGCGATGGATGCAGTCGCGCAGGCTCGCCGGATTTGCCCACACGCGCCTCTCGGTCATCGACGTGAGCAATGCTGGTCATCAGCCCATGGGCACCGCAGGCAGCGGCTGCACGATTGTTTTCAACGGGGAAATCTACTACTACCGGGAACTCCGCAAATCCTTGGAATCAGACGGCGCGGGTTTCTCGAGCAATTCCGATACTGAAGTCGTCCTTCGATTGTACGAGCGGCACGGGGATGACTGTCTGCCTTTGTTGCGTGGCATGTTTGCCTTCGCGATCTGGGACGAAGGGAAACAATCGTGCTTCCTGGCCCGCGATCGATTTGGCATCAAACCGCTGTACTGGATGGAATTTGGAGGCGGGGTGGCCTTCGCCTCAGAACTGCGGACCCTTCTTGGCAGCGGACTTGCGCGAAACGGGCTCAATCCTCAGGCGCTTTGCAGATTTTTCGAAACAGGCTCTGTGCCCGAGCCGCTGACATTGGTGGAGGGCGTTCACATGCTCGAAGCCGGGGTCTGCGCCCGATGGTCCGGTGGAGAACTGCACAAACGCCGGTGGTGGAACATTGAGTTTCCAGAGGGGAATCGCGACATGTCACCCCAGGACGCTGCTGCGATCACACGCACCGCCTTGGAAGAAAGCCTCAAGCATCATTTTGTGAGTGATGTCCCCGTGGGTCTCTTTCTGAGCGCCGGCATTGATTCCACGGCACTTCTCGCGCTAACTAGAGCTGCAGGACACAAAGAGCTCCAGACCTTCACTATCGGCATTGACGACAGCGCCACGGATGAAAGTGCCATGGCCCGGTGCACTGCCCGGCACTTTGGCACAAAACACTGTGAGCTTCATCTCGAAGCAAAGACCGGAGGAGACTTGTTCCGGAGCTTCCTCAATGCCGTTGACCAGCCAACCATTGATGGATTCAATACTTATTCCGTAGCAAAGCTCGCCCGGGAAAACGGCATCAAGGTCGCGCTTAGCGGTCTGGGTGGTGATGAATTGTTCGGAGGCTATCCGAGCTTCGTCAGGCTGCCCCAACTCTCCGCAGTTTCGCGGGCTCTGGGTCCGCTGAAGGGTCTACTTGGCAGCGTGCTGGAACACTTGGAGACAAGACCTCCGGCGGTGCGCCTTGGCGGGGCCCTTCGAAACGGGGGAACAATGGACCAACTCTATGACGCTTTTCGCGGGGTGTACTCCTCCCGTAGTGCCCGTCAGCTTGCCGAGCACTACACAGGAAGGAAACTCCCACTTGAAGACCAGATGCCCAGCACTGTGTCTCGCCACTTCCCCACCACGGAGGACGAAATCAGCTTTCGTGAGTTATCCCGCTACATGCGCAATCAACTCCTGCGCGATAGTGACGTGATGAGCATGGCTCACGGGCTTGAACTGCGTGTACCGCTGGTGGACTCCGGACTTTTTTCCGCCGTTTCCGCGATACCTGCCAGTCTCCGGCTGCGCCCGGGAAAGAGACTACTCCTGGATGCCGTCCCGGAAATCCCGGATTGGATCCGCGACCGACCGAAAGGTGGATTCCTTTTCCCCTACGAAAAGTGGCTCGCATCTCCCGACTGGCGGAGCCTGTTCGTGGAAGAACTGCGGGACATCCCCGTCGCGCCCAAGAATTGGTACCAGCGCTGGAGCGTATTCGTGTTCAAACGCTGGCGCGCGACTGCCGGCCTCTGACACGCCACAGACAACCCACGTGCGAGTATTGCATGTCATCCCCTCCCTTGATAGCCGTGATGGCGGTCCCAGCATCGCATTGCCCCATATGGCCGCCAGCCTCGTCCAGGCGGGAGTCGAAGTTCACGTGGCTACGACCATCGTTCCGGACGAGGCCGCCACGAGGCATCTCGCGATGGGTCAACCCACGCTGGTGCATTCCTGGACTTGCTACTACTTCCCCCGGCAGTCGAACTTCTACAAGTTTTCCATGTCTCTGCTAACGTGGTTGCACGAGCACGTCAGAGACTACGATCTGGTCCACGTACATGCGCTCTTCTCATTTGCATCGATCGCAGCATGTCGCGCTGCGAGGCGCGCGGGGGTGCCCTATGTCGTGCGACCTCTGGGACTACTGAACCAGTGGGGAATGAAAAACAGGCGCAGGCATATCAAGGCGCTTTCCTTCCGCCTTGTCGAGCGTCCCCTTCTTAATGCTGCCGCGGCGATTCACTACACGAGCACCAGTGAACAGCAGGAGGCATCATCATTGAACCTCAAGGCGCGGTCCGTGGTCATTCCTTTGGGAATTGACACCTCGTCATTCCATCAGCTTCCAAGTCGGGATAAATTTGAGGGCCGGTATCCACAGGCGCAAAACCGCGAGTTGATTCTCTTTCTGTCCCGGCTCGATCCCAAGAAGGGACTTGAAATATTGTTGCAGGCCATGAGTCTGCTCGTAAAGTCGCGCCCCAAGGTTCTCCTGATTATTGCCGGCTCCGGTGCCGACGCCTATGTGTCCAAGCTGCACGCGATCGTGGAGAACCTTGGTCTCGGCGAGCACATCCTCTGGACCGGATTTCTGGGTCACGAGGAAAAATGCGCCGCTCTAGGAGCAGCAGACGTTTTTGTGCTGCCGTCGAAGTCGGAGAATTTTGGGATTGCCCTTTTGGAAGCCATGTCGGCTGGCATGGCATGCGTGACCACCTCTGGCGTGGCACTTGGCGCGGAAGCGGCGGCCGCCGGGGCCGTCCGGCTCGCTTCCTATGATTCTGCCTCCATCGCCGCAGCGTTAGGTGACTTGCTTGAATCTCCAGAGGCCCGTGCCAGCCTCGGCAGGGCCGCTCAGTCGCTTGCTGAAAGGCAATACTCTCTTAAAGCCATGGGGCGTGCGCTTAAATCTCTGTATACAGAACTAAGCGGGCACACTGCGCGCTCGATACGGCCCGCTTGAGATCCAAATCGAATGATACTAATCGTCAAAATCCTGATTTCACTTGTTTGCATTCTACTCGTGTGGGCTTCGAGACCCATGTGGAGTCTGCCTGCGGCCTCCACTCCAGCATTTCGCCGCTGGTGTTTGCTAGCTTTCACGCTCTCGAGACTAGGGACATTCGGCCTGATCTTCTTTGTCCTCGGACTTCCTGCCCAGTCAGACGTTACCTGCTACTACAACGAAGCCAAGGCGGTAGCGAACGGAATGGTTCCGTTAAGGGATCTCACGCCGGTATACGGACCATGGTTTACAGAGCTCTGTGCGTTGCTGCTTCGAATTGTTGATTCCCCAGTTTGTCTGGTCTTCGCTTCTATTCTTTTCGAGTTCGTCTCCCTCCCCCTCTGGTTCAAGGTTACTGACAGACTGTATTCACTGCGCGAATCCAACCTGGCGTTTCTGTTATACACCTGTTCGCCACTCAGCCTCCTCAATGTGCCGATCACAGGGCAGAACCACAT
>JAEYUU010000077.1 GCA_023429545.1 Verrucomicrobiota bacterium | reverse complement strand
TGCGATAGCGGCGGTAGTTCGCGTTGTCCGGCACGCCGTTCTTGAAGCGCACCATGCTGGCCACGCAATGGGCGGTGCCGATGTTCGCAATGTCAAAGCACTCCATCACCAGCGGCGGGCGGTCGAGGCGCAGGTACTCCTGCAGCTCCGCTACATCCGCCACGGGATCGAGCGTGCTCGCCACCCTGGCCCGGGCGCCGCGCTCGAAGGTGCGCGTGGGCTTCAGCGTCTTCTTGAAATCCTCAATCATGTCGCGCATCTCCGCGGCGCGCTCGAAGTCCAGCCTCTCCGCCGCCTTCCGCATCTCCTCCTCCAAGGCGGTGACGAGGTCGCGGGACTTGCCTTCCAGGAAGTCACAGGCCTGTGCCACGCGCGTGCGGTACTCCTCCGGGCTCACGCGGCCGATGCATGGCGCGGCGCAGTTTTTGATGATGTCATTGCTGCAGTGCCGGTAGTCGTTTTCATCCGGCGTCATGGGGCGGCACACGCGCAGGCCGAACTGCTTGTTCATCCAGTTCAGCGTGGTGCGCAGGGCGCCGCTGTGGGCGAAGGGGCCGAAGTACCGTGCCCCATCGTCCTTCTTCAGCCGCGTGAGGGTGAAGCGCGGAAAGGGGTCCGCCATCTGCACCTTCACGAGCAGGAAGCGTTTGTCGTCCCGGAAGCTGATGTTGTAGCGCGGGCGGAAGTCCTTGATGAGACGGCCCTCCAGCAGGAGGGACTCCGCCTCATTGCGCACCTGATGAATCTCAAAGTCCCAGATGCTCTCGATGAGCGCCTTGGTCTTCAGGTCCGCGCGCCGCACATTGGAGGGGACGAAGTAGCTGCTGAGGCGCTTCCGCAGGTCGCGCGCCTTGCCCACATAGATGGGGCGGTTCAGGCGGTCACGCATCACGTACACACCCGGCTGGTGCGGCACCTCGTGCAGCTTCTTCTGGAGATCAGGTTTTTCCCGGGAAAGTGACATGGAGCGGGTGGCGCGCGCGTTCTGAGCTAGGCAGACTACACCTAGAATGTACGCGGGGGACGGGAATGGTGGAATACTGGAATGCTTGAATACTTGGACGGGTGATGAGTCTCATCTCATCCCTCCAATATTCCAGCATTCGACCACGCCACCATTCCAGCCCTGACTTCCTGAAAGGTTTGCAAAACCCCAGCTTCCCCCTACTTTCACGCCCGATGCGCCCCCTTTTACTCATTGTCACCGCGGCATGGCTGGCCTTTGGAGCCGCGGCTTTCACCCAGGCCCAATCTGCCCCCGCAGCAGGCGGCAATGCCCCGGTAATGAACGCCGCGCCCCCCCGGAGCGCTCCCCAGGAGCCGGTGGACGCCAATGGCATCATGGAAGTGAAGCGCAAGATGGGCCTGCTCTTCTACCCGATGGTCATCCTGTCGCTGGTGACCCTGATGCTCATCTTCTTCAACGTCTTCACCATCAGGCAGAATGCCGTGGTCAGCGATGCCTTCATGAACTCGGCGGATGCGCTGATCCGCAAGCAGGACTACCTGGGCCTGCTCGCCGTGTGCAACCGCCGCAACGAATGCGTGGCGAAGGTGACGGCCAAGGCGCTCGATTTCGCAACGAAGAACCCCACGGTGAGCTTCGATGAAGTGCGCGAGGTGACGGAGGCCGAGGGCAGCCGCCAGGCGAGCCTCATCCTCCAGCGCATCTCCTACTTGGGTGACGTGGGCTCCATCTCTCCCATGATGGGGCTGCTGGGCACGGTGTTCGGCCTCATCACCTCCTTCAATCAGATCTCCAGCACGCAATTCGCCGGTGGCCAGGCGGCTGGCGTGGCGGTCGGCGTGTACGAGGCGCTCTACTGCACGGCGGCGGGCCTCATCATCGGCATTCCCGCGCTGATCATCTACGCCTTCATGCGAGGCAAGGCCCAGCGCTTGGTCTCTGAGCTGGAATCCGCCAGCACCCACCTGATGGCCCTGCTCGCCGCGCAGTACAAGCGCGCCGCCCGCGCCGTGGCCTCCCGCATGCCCGCAGCCTCCCATGGCGAGGCCATGTAGGAGTGGCTAAGGCAACTGCCCGCTTTTCCAGCCCGCCCGTTCCCGCTATTCTGTCTCCCCTTCCATGAAGTTTCGCAACGTCAGCAAAATCGAGCCCATTCCGCTGCAGCTCGCGCCGCTGATCGACGTGCTGCTGCTGCTGCTTCTGTTCTTCATCATCACGATGAACCTCTCCCAGCGGGAGACCGAAATGGACATCAGCGTGCCCGCGGCCGAGGAGGGCAAGGTCAACACGGACAAGCAGGTGGGGGAAATCGTGGTGAACGTGAAGAAGGACGGCAGCATCGTGGTGGAAGGCGCCAAGCTCACGGAGGAGCAATTGCTGGCCAAGCTCCAGCTCATCGCCAGCGTGCACAAGGACCAGGCGGTCATCTACCGTGGGGACAAGGGCAGCACCTACGAGCACACCATCAATGTCATCGATATCTGTCGAAAAGCGGGCATCTGGAACGTATCCTTTGCCACTCGACCACCTGAAGAGGAGGGTGCCCCGGCAGCCCCCATCCCGGCGCCCGTGACGCCACCGAATTGATCCGATTGTTTCATGGAATTTTCAACTAGGCTGGTGATGAACCCGAACGTCCGCCAATGGACCCTGTGCCTGGTGGCTACCCTTGGCCTCCCAGCCTCGTTTGCACTCGCGCAGCAGAGGGCGCCTCGTGCCATTCCCGTGCAGGAACTTCCCGCACCGGTGAAGGCCGTGCCCGTGGATGACGACGCGCCGGCCCCGGTCAGAGCCCAGCCGGTGGTGGACCCGAACAGGCCCGCCGGCCCGGATGAGGATCTGTATGACTACGCCACGCTGGCCTTCTCGCAGCAGGACTACAAGATCGCGCTGAAGCCGTACGCGGACTATGTGCGCCTGTATCCCAATGGCCGGCATGCGGCAGAGGCGCAGTTCCGCCTTGCGGAGTGCTTTCGCAAGACCAACCAGCGCAACGAGGCCATCGCCAGCTACAACCAGGTGTTGGTGAATCATCCCCGGTCGGAGAGCGCCTCCTCAGCCGCCTACCGGCTCGGGATGTATTCCTACGAGGCGCGTGAGTTTCAGAAGGCGGCGAGCTGGTTTGAGATCACGGAACGCCTCTCCAGCTCCGTGGAAGTGCGCACCGCCGCGTCCTTCAACAAGGGCCTGAGCCTGAAATACGCGGGCCAGCCCGAGAAGGCACTCGCCTCCTTCAAGATTGTCGCGGCGTCCAAAAATCCCAACCTGCAGAAGGAAATTGAAATCTCCCTGCAGGAGCTGGCCGCACTCGCCATCGAGGCCGGGCGCAAGGAAGAGGCCGTCGCCGCCTACAAGCAAATCCTGGCCGGCACGAAGGATGCCAAGGTCCAGGGCGAGACCCTCGTGCGCTACGGCCTGCTGCTCAACGAGACGGGCAAACCCGAGGAGGCGCTCAAGCAATTCGAGAAGGCGCTGGCCCTTCCCGACCTGCCCGCCGATCAGCGCTCCATCGCCGTCTTCGGCATGCTCCAGGGGAACTATGTGAGCGGCAACCTCGACGCCGCCATCGAGTCCTACACGGGAAATGCCAAGCTCGTGCTGCCGGACGACCTCCGGCCCAAGCAGCTCCTCATCGTGGGCACGGCGTACAAGAAAAAGCAGATGTACCGCCAGGCCATCGAGGTCTTCCTGCTCCTGGAGAAGGATCACCCGGAAACCCCGGAGTCGCTGGAGGCCGGGTACCAGAAGCTCCTCTGCTTCTTCCAGCTCAATGACAAGGATCTGCCGCTCTTCACGGAACGTTTTGAGGAACGCTACTCACCGAAGTACCCGAAGCACGACTACCTGATGATGGCCCGCCTCATCCGTGCGGACTGGTGGTTCTCCCGGCAGGAATATCCCAAGGCCGCGGAGGCCTTCGTGGGTGTGGACGTGAAGCGCGTGCCCAAGGAGGTGCGCAGCAGCGTCATCTACAAGAAGGGATTCGCCGAGGCGGAGTCCGGCAAGAGCAATGACGCCATCAACACGCTGAGCCTGTATATCAGCGACTATCCGAATGATCCCAATGTGCCGGTGGCCCTCGCGCAGCGCGGCGTGGCCTACAAGGCCGTGGGCTCCACGGACAGGGCGCTCGCGGATTTCAGCACGATCATCAAGCAGCACAGTGCCAGCCCTGCCGTGGAGATGGCCCTCTTCCAGAGCGCGCGCATCAAGCTGCAGACCCGCGACATCAAGGGCATGATCGCCGACTACGAAGCGCTCGTGGAAAAGTTCCCCACTTCAGGAGCAGCGGCCGAGGCATGGTACTTCATCGGACGCGGCTACTTTGACCTGAAGGAGAAGAATCTCTACGAGAAGGGCCTGGAACCCCTGCGCCGGGCCATCGCCGCCAACCGGGACGAGTACCTGGACAAGGCCAGCCAGCTCCTCATCGCCATCCAGGCGGCGCGTGAAGACCTCGATGGTCTCGCCAAGGAGGTGGATGCCTATCTCGCGGCACGCAAGGATGCCTCCATCTCACCGACGATTCTGCTCACGCTCGGCAGCCGCTACTTTGAGCGGGGGAACTACCGCGCCAGCGCCCGCTACCTCGCCATGGCCAGCACGCCGGACGAGCCGAAGAACACCGAGGCCGCCGTGTGGAACTACCTCGGCAAGGCAGACCTGAACAACGGCAAGTATGAGGATGCCATCAAGTCCTTCGACAACTACCTGGCCCAGACCCCCGAGGGCGGCGGCTGGGCGGAGGCACTGCTGCACAAGTCCACCGCGCTGCTGCGCCTGAAGCGTTTTGACGAGGCCATGCAGCACAACGGTGAAGCGCTGCAGAAGGTGAAGGAAGGCCGGCTCAATGCGCGCCTGCAAATCCTGCGCGGCGACATTGCGGATGCGCTGGGCGATTCCTACTCCGAGAAGGGGGAGCAGGACAAGGCGCTCACCAGTTGGAAGGAGGCCGCGGGCAATTACATCGTGATCAGCCAGTTCTTCGTGGATCCGGAAATCACCCCGGAATCCGCATACAAGGCGGCGTCGGTGCTGGAGAAAATCGGGGAGAAGGAAAAAGCGCAGGCCCTGCGTGAGCAGCTCAAGGCCAAGTACCCCGATTACAAGCCCAGGGAGAATGTGACGTAGGGGGCGGGGACCAGGGTCCACGCTCCTTTGCTCAGTGCCCAGCTTGATTCAGCCGACTGCGCTCAGCCATTCACGCTTGCTGCTGCTTCCTTTAAAACGGACGCCCCCACGAGGCCATGCTTGTGCTCCCGTTCTCTCACCGCGATCCCGCCGCGGCACCCGCCACGCCGATTCCCACGAACAGCAGGACAAACAGCAGCACGGCCACGCCAATGCCGACGGCGACATAGCTGGTGATCAGGCCCGCGATGGCCATGCCCTTCCCCTGGAGCTGGCCTCCCGAGCGTTTGATCTCAGCGAGGCTCATGTGCCCGCAGATGATTCCCGGAACGCCCAGCACCAGTCCCACGGGGCAGGCGAGAAAGGACACCAGTGAAATGATGCCCACGATCAGACTGCCAATCGCCATCCCTGACGTGGGCATGATTCCGATGCCTGCATGCTGGTATGGGACGGCCCCCTGCTGGGGATGGACGTACGGAGTCATGGCACCACCCTGGGAGACCATGGGCTCACTGAGCGCCGCGGCGGCGGCGAAGCCGAAGACCTCGGTGAGCGGTCGCCACTGCGGCATGCCCTCACGCCACACGAGATCGGAACCGAGGAACTGCCCTGTCGAAAAACCCTGGCGGATCCCCTCCTCCGTGAACTGGCCGAGTTGCTGGCCGCTTCTGCCGATGTGGTACTGCATGAGCTTCTAGGTTCGGGGCGGTCACTTGCTGGATGAGACCAGCCTGACGGAACCGTCGTGAAACGCGACCACCCTGTCACCTCCCTTGCTTTGCGCCCTGCTCACCAGGATTTCAGTCTCGGCCAGCGTGGTGTCATCCATCCCCTTGCCGAGATATTCAAATCCCGGCTCCCCCCTCCATGAGGAGGGTTTCAAGCCATTCAAAGCCTTGAGCTTTCCTGGCTCAAGGGCGCCGTTTGCCTCCAGTTCCTCCAGCGTATCTGGATACCGGCCGTCATTTTCGGCTGCATAGAGAAGGCAGGCCAATTGAATCTGCCTGGCGTTGGAGATCTGCTTGGTTATCTGGCCTTTTTCCTGGACCTTTGCGAACACGGGAACTGCCATGGATGCGCCCACCGCCACGCCCGTGATGGTCGAGAAAATGGAAACGTAACCCAGAATCAAACCCGCCAGGGCCATGCCCCGCCCTCCTTCAGCACCGCCCGACCGGTTGATCCGGGAGAGCGCGCGATGCCCGCAGATGATGGCCACCAGGGTTCCGACTCCGCCCAGCCCGCAGAGGAGGAACGACAGGATGCCAAAAATCAGCGAGGTCAGCGCCAGACCCGACCTGGGGGGCTCACCCAGCGGTGCGGAGGAAATGGAGCCAGGGCCCGATGGCTGCCGGCGCGCCACCGCGGCACGCGGAGCACCCAGCAACTCCCCCAGGGGAGTCCACTGTGCCATGCCCTCCTTCCACGCGAGATCCGTGGTGAGGTACCGTCCATCGAACAACCCGGCCCTGAGATCCTCCTCGGAAATCTGGCCCAGTTGCTGGCCATCACGCGCGACATGGTAATGCATCGCGCGAGGCTAGATTTTTACGACATGGCCGTCAAGCGAAGAACCGTTCCGCATGCCCCGCCTCACCTGGTGATCCGGCGCCTTCTGCGGAGCACTACGGAAGCGGCACCCAGCACCAGCAGCAGCGCGCGACCCGGCTCTGGAACCACTCCCGCATTGGCCACGATGATGATGCCGTTGCTGTTGAACTTCGACAGGTCATACACCAGCCCTTCCGCCAAGGTGGGGAGGTAGAGGTCGCCACCGCCATTGCCCCCGTTGCGGTAGTTGGCTCCGGTATCGAAGGTCCCGCCCAGAGCGCCAATCCAGTCAAGCAGGTCGAAGATGTCGCCTGCAGCCGCATTGTAAAAGACGAACTCGAGGCTGACGCTGGAGTTTGAATCCAAGGAAAGCTGGCCATCGATGTTGAGCAGGTCATGATCACCCCGTGAGGAGCCGGTGGACAACGCCTCCCATCCCGCCACGCCATCATTGATGCGCTGGTAGTATTCAGCGGAACCCGTTTCCAGAAGGGACAGTTCCAGATCATTGAACGTATTGTTCGCCGCCTGCAGTTGAATGGTGCCGCTGGAAGCATCCAGATTCCCGATGATATCCAGGGTGCCTATGCCCGTGGGATCACCCGTGATCCCGGTGACATCCCCCGGGCTGATGATGCCGCCGCCCGTGACGACATGCGTGGTGGTGCCGGCAATGCCCTGCACCGTGCCCGTGCCCGCCACGCGGCCGCCGGAATTCACCGTGAGCACGCTGGTGGCAGCGCCGGTGCCGGTGTCACCCACGGCGCGACTGGTGGCCGAGCCGCCCGAGCCGACTTCCAGGATGCCGGCGTTGACCGTGGTGCCGCCCGTGTATTGGTTGTCGAGCGTGAGAGTGGCGCGGGCGCTGCCCTCCTTCACGAGGTTGAGCCGACCGACGGTGGCATTGCCGTCCTGCTCGTAGATGGTTCCGATGGGGGTGCCGTCGCGGAATAAAGCATCCCAATTCCCGGCGGTCGTTTGGGTGAAGACCATGGTGCCATCCGCATGAGCAGCGTTCTCCACGATCTCGTTGGAGGTCGCTCCCGCTACGCCTGTGGTGGATAGATTGCCCGCCGTGACGGTGCGTCCGCCAGCCTGGAGCCTGCTGTTGTGGCGCAGCGTGACGTTGTTGTCCGACTTCAGGGCATTGTTGTTCCCCAGGCGGATGATGTGCTGGTTGTTGGCATTGTCAGACGAGTTGCCCACAATCAGGCCGCCGGTCCAGTCCGTGTTGTCGGCATTGAGTTCAAACACACCCGTGCGGCTGAAGGTGGCATTGCCATTGATGACGCGCGTGGTGGCATTGGCCGTGCCGAGGAAGCTGCCATTGAAGCGCATGTATGCCGTGTGGGCGCGCGTATTGGCCGGTACATCCACGTTCAACTCGACGTTTGAGTTCAGCGTGATGGTGCCATTCCAGTCGATGAAGTCATCACCGAAGGGAGGCGAGCCATTGGCAAAGCCGATGCGTTTGGTCCCTGTGCCCGTGACCACGATATTGTGACCTTCCACCAGGTGGTTGTTCGTGAATTCATTGGCCGAGACCCGGCGGAACTCAGCAGTGGTGCCGGTGCCGCCGATGGTGATCACCTCGCTGAAATCCGAGCCGGTAATCTGGCCCTGCCCACGAGCACCCAGGATGCCTTCCAGAACGGTGAGCGAACCGGTGAAGAGATTATTGTTCCCCAGCAGCATCCAGGTGCCGGTGCCCGTCTTCGTGATGTCGCCATCGCCAAACATGTTGCCCCCATTCTGCTGCTGGTCGAACTGCGCACCACCCGCCACATTGATGGTCAGCGCGCCCTGCACCTCCATGAGACCGGCGGTGCCGAAGCGTCCGCTCAGGACCTGGATGGTGGTGTTGTCCTCCATGCGAATCCATTCGCCGAAGTTCGCGATGCTGGTTGAGCCGAGCTTGTTGATGGCCAGCGTGGCTCCCGAACGAATGATGGTGCCGTCCAGCCACGATTCATTCGTGCCAAGGTTGAGCGCGGAGGTACTGCTGTCTGCCAGGGTGATTTGCAGCGTGCCTTCGCGCACATCCACCACGCCGGAGAAGGTGTTGGTCAGGCCGGTGATGAGCAGCGTGCCGGCGCCCGTCTTGATGATGTCGCCCACCCCCACGTTGTCCGTGTTGGCGGCATTGACGACGCCGTTGATGCTCGTGTTGGTCTCGTTGTAGATGAAGTTGCCTTCACGGGCGATGACGCCGGAGAGCGTGGTGGTATTGCCTTCTCCCGCGGTTTCGATGCTGGCAGCGTCGCCGCCGATGGTGATACCCCGGGCAATCGTCATGCTCGCAGTGGTCTGCAGCTCGCCGCCGTTGAAGTAGATGGCGTTGTCGACATTGCCCAGAGCGGTATCCGCGCCAATGGAGACGGTGCCACCGACCAGATAGGTGGTGCCCGTGTAGCTGTTCGGCCCCGTCAGCGTGGTGGTGCCAGTGCCGGCGAACGTCACCGCCTGCGTGGCTCCCGTGATGTCGGCGCTGATGGTGAGACCGCCGGTGCCGTAGTTGTGGATGATGAGGTCATTCGTGTTCCCGGTGGTCAGGAAACCGTTGCTGATGCTGAGCGCGGCATTGTGATCGGAGCCAATCAGGAGGCCGCCCTCCGTCACCGTGAGGGTGGAGGCCCCAAGGTCCACGGACGTCACGGCAGCACTGTTGATGCGGATGCTGCTGGTCGTGGTGGGACCACCGAGCGTGGCATTGGTGGTGAGGTCCGTATTCAGTCCGGCGCCGAAGAGGTCCGTTTCACCCACCGTGTGGGTGTACGCGCCGACATCGTTCGCGCCATCGATGAACGCCCACGCGGTCGCCTGGTTGTTCGCGGTGCCGTAC
>JAEYUU010000776.1 GCA_023429545.1 Verrucomicrobiota bacterium | reverse complement strand
CTTCGGGTTGGAGCGGATCGGCTTCATTCACCCGAAATCGGGTAAGCTCACCCGTCACCGCAGTTCCTCCCATGATCTTTCCCAGTTGAACCGTCTGTGGCGTCAATGCCACGCCTCCTGCCACATCGGGCCACAAGGAGGTGGTGGCAGCTATTTCTGAGAATGGTACACGGTTCGCCATGGCCGTCTCGCGTGTGAGCACTGAGTCCGTCAGCGTCTGCATGGAAATCCATTCGTTTCCAGATATTGAGAGCATCGAGGCTTTCAGCATGAGAAGCGCCAGCAACACGGCGGCCCCCAGGGCCATCGAAGCCTCCAGGAGCATGCTGCCGCGCTGCCATCGCGCGAGATGGCGGGCTCTGGCAGTGCCGGGGACTGATTTCTCCAACCTCATGGACTGGTAGCCCCCTCCGCAGTGCTCAGTTTGCCACGCGATGAAATGACGCGGTCCACCTCAAACGTAACCACCGCGAGCCGTTCCGTGGCACGGCCGAAGAATGGAGTCTCTGTGAGGATCTCCACCGTGTAGATGCCATCCTTGGGGGTGTAGTTGGAGAGACCCGCCACACCTACAGACAAAGTCTGCGGCACGGTGGCAGGCTCGCCACCAGCGTCGGGATTGTAGTACGCACCCATCCTGCGTTCCGTGGTCTCCACAATAGTTCCGACGGTGCCCAAAACCGCGGGTCCCTGATAGATCTGTACATAGGTGCGTGAGTCCGGATATAGATCCTTGTAGTTGAAAACCACCGGCGGAATACGGTCGATGAACACCTGGTTGGGACTGATGTTCTCCACAGTCGCCGTAGCCACGGGCCATACCTCGATCTTGGGCTCCGCGATGATTGTGTCGGGCACACCGTCCGCGGCGTAGCGCACCATGGTGTATTTCATCTCCCCGCAAGCCTTGGATGCCGAGGTTCCCGTCAGTTCATGATACAATGGCCCGAGGTTGATCGTGCCATTGCCAACATTCCCCTCCTGGATGAGAAATTCATCCTCTTCCAAGCCGGAGTAGGTGGTCGGATTGTAATTGATGCCGTGAGTGGCGAAGTACACCGCACTCTCCGCCTGGTTGGTACTGCCAGGCACAAGACCGGTAACCTTGATGGTCATGCTGAAGGGCCGATCCGCCCGGGTGCGCCGCACATAACGACCGCTGGCCAAGTCGCCGCGGATGTAGGAGTCCTCCGTGTTGATCGCAAATTCAGCCGTCGGTGAATAGGCACGGATCAGCTTCGTATCCAGGAGATACACCTTGGTATCCCACGCGGTGCCACGCGCATACAATTCAAAGATGTTGCCTTCCTCTGAAATTGGCAGCGGAGGAGTGAACATGCCCCCATTAGCCGCCAGTGGAATGTCATAGATCATCCCGTTGGAAAGATCCGTTTCTCGCACCCACGCCTGGGTGGATGGAGACTGGGCCAACAGCCCGACCTGGGACGCGACCAACAGCAGGAGAATGTTGAGCCTGGTAGATTTCATGGTTTAGGTGTGGTGGTTGACTTGTCCGGAACTGGCTCCAGAACCGTGATTGGACAGCTCTTGTAGACCGCAACCAGCACTCTCGTTTCCTGGGAGCTCTGCTTCATGACGTTCTGCGCGAGGGCAGCATCCCCCTTCGCCATCGCCAGGGGCACTTCCCAACCGGCGACCCAGTTCTTGTTCTTTTCGACAAACGCCGGCCAGAACAGGAAGTCCCCCTTGGGCTTGTCGATGACGCGGCCACGATAATCCGGTGGGAGGCGCAGGATGGCACCAATCGGCACCACTGTGTGCACGTCGCCATCAAAAAGGATGACGGATTTCTTGTAGAGTGAGGGCGTCAGGTCCGGTTTTTCTTGAGGAGCAGGCTCGAAGGCTCCCTTGAAATCGGACATCCGCTTGCTCTTCTGCATCTGCTGACGCAGAGCGGCTTCTGAAGTGACATCGCGCGCGTTCGTCGGCGGGGTCCCCCGCTGCGCAGGTGCTTGAGGCAGGACGGACGTGGCCCCAACAAAGAGGCTGGCAGCCACCACGACGGCGGCATGCCCTAACCCAATCCGCGAGTGTACGTGAGAGAGAATGGAATACACAATCGAACTAGTAGCATCGATTATTTGTATATTCCATAATTACTGTGTTTTTAAATCTTTTGCTTAGATTTTCACCGACCGCAACGGCCAAAAATGCAGTTCAAATGAACTGTTTGCTTGTCGTGCAAGTTGCAGGAACGACTACAGAACCAAGCGCAGGACCGCTTTCGGGTCATGCACTCTGGTACGAAGGACCAACCTTTGAGTCCTTTCCCCCAAGCTAAAGTTGCATCTTGCCCGGGCGGCAGCGAGGAGGGGCAAGCCTTCGCTCGCCTCTCAAGCCGAGAGCATTATCACGGCTGCTGCAGTCACCACTGCCGACCGATCATCCGAGCTTGAGCTCGGACCGCTTTTCCAATGCCTCCGCGATCGCAGGCCATCCTTCAGGCCGCTGCTGCTGGAACAAGTGCAGGTAAAGTCCGACCTGTTCGCCTGGATTCTCCTTCAGCATGGCGTCGATGCCAGCCTCCACCTGTTTGGCATCAAGCGTTTCAGGAAGATCGTCCACCTGCCCCTTGCCGTCATGTTTGATGCCGGCAGCATCCAAAAACGCGGTAAGCATGCCGACCTTAGCCTTGAGCAGCCAGAGCTGCAGCAACTGCTCTGATACCCCTTCAAACGCCTTCTGCTTGAGGTAGCCAAGAAGCCAGTCAATCCGCTCACTCTTGGACTTGCTGTCGAAATATTGGGGCCGCAGTTTGCGGGTGGCGCCCACCTGATACAGGGCCGTACGGAAGGCTTCCTTGGTTTCGGTCTGGATATATCCGAGAATCTCCTGCTGAAGAGCAGGACTGAGGGAAGCGACAAGCTGATGGGCGTTCATGCGGGGCGGAGTGCCTAACATCAGCCTCCACCGGGCGCAAATGTTAAAGTCTGCCTCCGACGCCCTCCCGGACTCTGCACGAGGACCTTGAACGCGCCCCCCGCACCCTCCTCGTCCAGGACAAAGGAGTCTGCCGGGCTCCTCCTGGCCCGCTCCCGGGCGTCCTTGACATGCCGCCTGATGAAGCCCCCCTGGCTCTCGAAGCACTCCGTGCTCCACCCGAGACCCTCGCCCCACGCCCGTAGGTCCGTAAAATTCACATCCGCGGTAATGTCCTGCTTCCCCATGCGCTGACACACTTCCTTCCCCGTGAGCCGCTGCTGTGCAAAATAGGCGCGCAGTGTCCCTTGGGGCTGCCGATGATACACGGCAGGAAACTCATCTCCGTAGTCCACTGTCAGCATCGCTCCCTCCTTCCATGCTGGAGCCCACTGGTTCAGCCATTCGCGGTACGAGTCATGGACCTCCACCCGCTGCTTGTCCCATAGTTGGCCCGCAGGCCAGCCCCCCTCCGATGGGCCATTCACCGGCGATTCCCCCACCCTCTCACGCCACTCCCTCCCGGCGCGTTCCACCCAAATCTCCCGCCACACCCTGCC
>JAEYUU010000767.1 GCA_023429545.1 Verrucomicrobiota bacterium | reverse complement strand
CCACGTCCCAGCCGGGGGCGAGGTAGTGGACGCTGCCAATGAGGTAGTCGAAATCCGCCGCTTTGGCCAGTTCCTCCACCCAGGCCTCGCCTCCCTGCAAGTAATCCACCTCCAGTCCCAGGCGGATGGGGAGGGTGGGGAAGTCGGCGCGGGCCTCATCCACCATCTCGAGGTACCGGGGGAACTCCTCCCAAGCCATGCGCCAGTCATCGAAGTAGTCCCTCATGGGGCTGTGGTCGGAAAGACCCAGCTCCGGCAGGCCCAGTTCCACCGCCCGGGCAGCATATTCGCGAGGATGCCCCTCGGCATGCTTGCACAGGGGGGTGTGAGTGTGGTAATCGGCAGGCATCTCAGGCACATAGCACGGAGTTTAAAAAAATCTTGCTGGCACCAAGCCCAATTGCTTAATTAAAGGGAATTATTATGAAAAAAGGCCTCCTTAGTTTGACTGCTTTTCTGTTCGCGCTCGTGGCAGTGCCTCAAGCACACGCGCTTGTGGGTGGCCCCTTCGACAATGGGGACTACAATTCATTGATAGATGACAGCGGCGTTTATCAGGCTGCCTTCCGTTTCAAGAACGGCTCCGGTTTTGCCCAGTTTGGGACGAATGTGAGCTTCGACACCTTCGACACGGCTGGTGGCAGCACCCCCTATAGCGTTCTGAATCGCTCCCTGTTTTACTACAAGGGTCTCACGTTCTTGGGGACGGCGAGCGGCATCGTGGACCATGAGCGGAAGCGCATTACCGGATTTACCAATGGGAGCAGCGACGTGAGCACCACGAGCACCACGACTACGGGCACCTCTAACAATGCACAGATAACTCCGGCCACGACGACGTTGCTTACCAACGGAGGCTCCGGATTGCCCTGCAGTTCGCAATGGGATGCCAAGATCACCAAGAGCCGGCCGGTTCTCAGGTTCACGGGCAAAGGCGAACTCTCGGTGATCAATCCCACTCTTGCGCAGATTGGTTTGAACGCCTTGGAACAGCTTGTGAGCTCGAGTCCCACTGGTAACACTGGGCTGGGCGCTCAGATTTCTGCCTTGGTTACAGGGCTTCAGGCGGCAAATGATAGCTCGGATCTGTTCCTGTCCACGTTGCAGAACGTGAGCGACAATTCGGACAAAGTGAAGATGCACGTGTTTGGTTCGCGTGTATTCTTTGTGAGCACGCGATAGTGTAGGCCGCGCCCCCCCGATGACGAATGGGGCCGTCCGTCAAAAATGAACTGATTTCACTCGGCGCGCGCAGGCGCGCCGAGTCCTTTTTTTTAATGTGATATCCATGTGCCCCCGCCCTACGCCCGCTTTTTCTTCACGCGGATTCACACTGATCGAACTGCTTCTGGTGATGGTGATCGTTGCCGTACTGGCGACCCTTTCCTTCCCCCTGTTCGGGCTCTTTCGTGAGAGGGCGCGCGATGTGTCCTGTATATCCCATCTGCGTATCTTGCACGTCGGCGCATCCAGCTACCTGCTGGACAACGACTATATCTGGCCCCAGATGCCCACCACCGTGGACATCTCGACCTCAGAAGAGCCCATGTGGAAATGGTGGACGGAGACGCTCATGCCTTATGAAGTGAGCAAGAAGCATTGGATCTGTGCTTCGGAAGCCTCGTCCTACGAGGAGCAGTATTCCATCACTTCGGATTTTTACGGCTCCTACATTCCGACAGACTTTGATTCTGTCCCTAACACGGCATTCATGTGGGGCAATCAGCCCTGGTTCATCGAACGTGGGCAATTTCACGGCCCGGATCATGGGCCGAACATCGTGATGCCCGACGGTTCCGTGCGGCAGGGCCCGTCCATTTTCCCAAAATAATCGGTCGGGCGGCACGTCGCGCGTCTGCCACTGCCTGGCGCAATACCGCTGGCAATGAAACTCCATGCACGGGGACTTGCGGTGTCCCGATTCGCATGTCCTTTACCCCTCTTTACATCGAAGCGTCATGAGTTCCGCCACTGCCATCACTCCCACCCGTGCTCAAGATTTTCCCGAATGGTACCAGCAGGTCGTTCGCGCCGCGGATCTCGCGGAAAACTCCGAGGTGCGTGGCTGCATGGTCATCAAGCCCTGGGGCTATGGGCTCTGGGAGAATATCCAGCGCCAGCTCGACGCGAAGTTCAAGGAGACAGGGCATGTGAATGCCTATTTCCCCTTGCTCATCCCCCTGAGCTATCTGGAGAAGGAGGCCGAGCACGCCGAGGGGTTTGCCACAGAGTGTGCCGTGGTGACCCATCACCGCCTTGAGGCGCAGAAGCAGCCCGATGGAACCACGAAAATGGTGCCCACGGGAGAGCTGGCGGAGCCATTCGTCATCCGTCCTACCTCGGAAACCATCATCGGCGCGGCCTTCGCCCGCTGGGTGGAGAGCTATCGCGACCTGCCCCTGCTCATCAATCAGTGGTGCAACGTCATGCGCTGGGAGATGCGTCCCCGTTTGTTCCTGCGCACGGCGGAATTCCTCTGGCAGGAGGGGCATACCGCGCATGAAACCTCAGAGGAAGCCATGGCCGAGGCCCAGCTCATGCACGGCGTGTATGAGGAGTTCCTGAGAGACCACCTTGCCATTCCGGTCATCCCCGGAGAAAAGAGCGCCCGGGAGCGTTTCCCCGGAGCGATGAACACCTTCACCGTGGAAGCCATGGTCCAGGACCGCAAGGCCATCCAGGCAGGCACCTCCCACTTCCTGGGTCAGAACTTTGCCAAGGCGGCCAACATCGAGTTCCTGGGCCGTGACAACCTGCGCCACCTTGCCTGGACCACCAGCTGGGGAGTGAGCACGCGCCTCATTGGCACGCTCATCATGGCCCATGGCGATGACGACGGCGTGATCCTGCCCCCCCGCATTGCTCCCACGCAGATTGTCATCCTGCCCGTCACACCCAAGCCTGAGACCCGCGAGGCGGTCATTGATGCCTGTGAGGCCCTGGCCAGGACGTTGCGCGCCCAGACGTATCACAACGAGCCCCTGCGCGTTCACGTGGACAAGCGCGACATCCCCGGCGGCCAGCGCAACTGGGAATGGATCAAGAAGGGCGTGCCCATCCGCCTCGAGTTCGGACCCCGCGACATCGAGAAGCGCAGCGTGGCTGTCTGCCGCCGTGACAAGACTCCCAAGGACAAGGAATTCATTCCCAAGGAGGAGTTCCTGCAGGATGTGCCGGACATGCTGGATGCCATCCAGACGGCGCTGCTGAACCGCGCGACGGCGCTGCGCGACCAGAACACCAAGAAGCTCGAAACCGAGGCGGAGTTCCGCGATTACTTCAAGGACGACGCCCCCGGCGGCTTCGCGCTCATGCACTGGGCTGGTTCCAGCGACGACGAGGACCGCCTTTCCAAGGAACTCAAGGTCACCATCCGCTGCATCCCCAAGGGCGATGAGTACGCGGAGGAGGGGACTTGCTTCCTGACTGGCAAACCCAGCAGCCGGCGCGTGGTGTTTGCGAGGAGCTACTAGTCCCAGCCCGGCGCTGAAGCCTTTGCGAACGGACGGGTGGCCGCTCTTGGAAGTGGGAGCAAACACCCGTTTGCCCTTCGGGCGATCGGCGCTATGCTCTGCACCCCATGTCCCTCGCCAAAGTCACCCAAATCGCCGGCACTGCTGTCTATATCCCTGGATCTGACATCGACACGGATCGGATCATTCCGGCGCGCTTCATGAAGTGCGTCACGTTCGATGGCCTTGGCGAGTTTGCCTTTTACGATGTGCGCAAGAATGCCGACGGCACGGACAAGGAGCACCCCCTGAATGATGCGCGCTTCACAGGCGCGAACATCCTGCTTTCCGGATCCAACTTCGGCTGCGGCAGCTCCCGTGAGCACGCGCCGCAGGCACTGTACCGCTATGGCTTCCGGGCCATCATCGCGGAGAGTTTCGCGGAGATCTTCTTTGGCAACTGCACCACGCTGGGCATCCCCTGCGCCGTGGCTAGCGGGCAGGACATCCGCATGCTGGCCAAGGAAGTCGATCGCAATCCGAAGCTGGAGGTCACGGTCGACCTCATCGCACAGAAGGTGATGTTCGAAGACCAGGAGTTTCCCATCGTGGTGCCGCACACGGCCCGCGAGGCGCTGACGACCGGCCAGTGGGATCCCATTGCCGAGCTGCTCCAGCACAAGGATGCGGTCGCGGACAAGGTTCGCGAGTTGAGCCTGGTCTAGTCAGCCGTCACGGTGTGTTTCGGGCGAGAGCAGGGACTTCCTTGCTCATCGCGCCGCCGCCGCATTCGTTTGCTGCCGCTTCACGCACCTGGATTCCCGTGATGGGGAAACCGATCTGGCGGTTGTCAGGATGGGTGCGCAAGGTCACAGGAACCAGGATGACCAGTTTTTGCGGATGGCCGCCGCCTGTGCTTCCCACACGGAAGGATACCTTGCTGCCGTCGTGGCGAAGGCTCTGACGTGGCACGCGCTTGTGTTCCCAGTAGAGCACAAAAGGAAATCCACAGCGGCCGCCCCGCAGACCACCAGCATCCAGGGTGATTTCGTACTCACCCGCATCAAGGCGAAAGGGGACGATCGCCAGGCTGCCCGTCCAGCGCACGGTCTGCCCCTCTGTCGTTTCCGTGGGATGGACGCCCCACGCATGGAGCGCGCCCAGGGAGTCTCCGGCAAACCGCCCCGGCAGGTTCCCCAAGGGCGCCAGGTGGCGGCGGCCCCGGGTGAGGAAGGTCACCCGCGCGTGCTGAACGATGGCAAGCCACCATTTGGAGAAGGAAGTGTAGCGGCGCGGTTCATGATATCTCCACCACTGGCAGCCGGCCCAGCTCAGCACGCGCGAGATTCGCGCCCGGGTGCGCGAGGCCCATCCGCCATGCCGCAGGGCCTGTACCCGCAGCCACAGTCGTGCCCACGCCACGATGCGCGCGGGACGCCGCTCCCGCCCGCGGGGAAAGGATTCTCTTGTGAACTCGCGCCACACCAGGCGCGATACCATGCGCGCCTCATCCGGAGGAATGCGGTGCGAGAGCAGCACGCTTGCGGTGTTGAAATAGCGATCGAAAAATGCCGGCTCGCATTGGGTGGCTGCCACGCATTCGTAGTGAGAGTAGCTCCAGGCATTCCCGGCTAGGTCCGCGAGGGTCTCGCTGTTGATGTGTCGCACGCCGACTTCCCGGGTGCAGGCAGCCTTCACTCCTGTCTGGTGGAGGCGCGCGGCGAACAGGGCTTCTGAAAAGAGCCCAAGGCGCGCAGGAAACCCGCCGGCGGCATCGAAGGCCCGCCGCGTGATGACAAAACCCCGGGCACGCAGGGTATTCCAATGATCGGGTGTCTCCCAGATCTTCACATTGGCCTCAGTGACCTTTTCCTCAAACTGCCCGACGAAACTGCTATTGATGTTTCCCCAGCCGACGGTGGCGCATTCGCTTCCCAGTTCGCCCAGGGCTCGTGCTGCCAGAGCCACCGCGCCTGGCTCCGCCAGGCAGTGGTCTTCGGTGAAAAAGAGCAGGTCCGCCCGCGCCTGCTCCGCCCCGACATTGCAGAGGAGATAGCGCTCCGTGCCCTGGGAGCGCACCAGCAGATCCTGGGGGCGGAGGTATTGAGCGATCTCCAGTTCTGCCTCCGGGCGTGCTCCATCAGTGACTACGATCACCTCGTAGGAACCAGCCGGCGCGGTCTGATGTTTTGTCCAAGTCTGGACATGCCCGGCATGGGCGCGCGGATCTTCGTACGCGATCACCACGGACACGACGATTTGCTCCGCCGCATTGGTCGTTCCACGTGCCTTCAGCACCATCACGGGAGGTTTGCTGAATGCCGGGGCACTGATTGCCGATGGCTGGGAAGACATGGGTGGAATGCCGCACTATCTAACACAAAATGGAGGTCGACGGGCCGTGTTTGACGTTTGTCAGCAGATGTCCAAAAAGTACGGGGACGGACTCCCGACGCGGTGCCGCGCCTGTCGGCCGTCCCCGTGCATGTGGGGGAAAAGTTACTTCACCTTCAGCACGCCACGCATGATGATGGAGTGCCCGGGGAAAGAGCACACATAGGGATAGTCACCCGGCTTCTCCGGCGTGGTGAATTCAATGACCTGTTCCTTGCCGTGGTCGAGGAGCTTGCTGTGCCAGAGAATGTCCTTGCTCTCGGGGATGAAGCCAGTCTCGAAGCCCTGGGCGCCCATCACCAGGGCCTTGTTGGCGATCTCATCGATCTTGCCGGGATTCACCAGCAGGATGTTGTGCGGCATGAAGTCGGCGTTGACGAAGGTGAGCTTCACCTTCTTGTTCGGCTTAACCGTGAGTTCCTTCACGTCATACATCATCCGCTCGGGGACAGTGGCAATGCGGATGGTCGTAAGCTCCGGCGTATCGCTGAGGATGCCAGACTTCTGCGCCTTCTCCACGACGTCGCCCGCGATGACACCGCCATGGAGGGTGGACTCCACATTGTACCAGAAGTGCTGCACCACATGAGCGGCGTTGCGCGCGTGCGGCTCAGGAGACTTCAGGAGCTGGCCGAGCAACTCGACATTGCGCACGTTGTGCTGCTGATACAACCAGAGCGCTTCCAGAAGATGGTGGGCGTCTTCCTTCTTGTTCGGGTCGAACTGCTTGATCCACTCCTTCGTCGCAGCGATCACTTCCTTGGAGTCACGTGCACTGAGCTCGATGCGCGTGCGGTGGCGGATGCCATCAGTCGGGTGCTTGAGGTTCTCCAGCAACGCAGGGATGGGCTGACCGGCGATGGCCACGGGTTTCTGTAATGCACGTCCGGTGGCAGTGATGCGATAGATGCGGCCATGTGCGTGGTCGCGGTTGGGGTCACGCACGTTGTGCTGCATGTGTCCGATGATGACATTGTGCCAGTCCGCCATGTAGAGCGAACCATCCGGCGCGAACACAGCATCGGAGGGGCGGAAGTTCTTGTCGCCACTCATGAGGAAGCCGCGCGATTTCTCTTCTACCACCGTGCCGTCAGCCTGCGTGACCTTCACGGTGAGTTCATCGCCGGAAGGCTCACCCCAGACCGTGGCCTTAGCGCCATCGCGCTCCAGGTGATACTGCTTCATGCCAAGGAAGCCGATGACGTTGCAGATCAAAAAGTCTCCCTGCATCTCGGCGGGGAAATGCTGGCTGCTGATGATCTCGCTCGCAGTGACAGGACGCACTTCCTTCTTCAGGAGTTCATACATCTTGAAGCCGTTGCCCTCGGGCCTCAGTTGATACGCGCGACCTCCGGTGCCGTCGGTGGCGTACTGGTACCCCCAGTAGTCAAACGAAGTGCCGTGCGGGTTCGGCGAGTTGTCCGCATGCTTGGAGATGGTGAAGCGGCGCGGGTCAAAGCGATACATCGCGCTCGACGTGGCCTGCAGCGAGGGTCCCCACGGATGCTCGTGGTTGTGCTGCATGAAGACGCCACTCTGCCAGTAGACGCCTCCGTCCGGACCGTAGATGAGGTTGTTCGCGCCATGGTGCGTGTCGCTGCTGTCGAGACCCTGCAGCATGATGATGCGCACATCAGCCTTGTCATCGCCATCCGTGTCCTTCAGGAACAGAAGCTCGCTCTGGCGTGTGACGAGCACACCCCCATTCCAGAACTCAAAGCCCAGCGGGTTGTTCACCTTGGCGAACTCGGTGGAGCGATCCGCTTTGCCGTCATTGTTGTCGTCATGGAAGATGATCAGGGCATCGCGCGATTCCTTCAGGGGATCCCACTTCGGATAGTCGGGCCACGCGGCCACCCAGAGACGGCCTTTGGTGTCGAACTGGATTTGCACAGGATTCGCCAGTTCCGGGAACTTCTTCTCATCAGCAAAGAGACTCACTTCAAATCCCTTCCTCACGGCCATGTGC
>JAEYUU010000761.1 GCA_023429545.1 Verrucomicrobiota bacterium | reverse complement strand
ACTGATTACTGATTACTGATTACTGGCTCCACGGCTCTCACACATCCCCCCTCGTCATCTCACAGTCCACCAATCTCCACGCGCCCGTCACATTCTTGTTCTGGATCGCCTCGGGCAGGCAGTCATCAGGGTAACCCTGGTAGCACACGGGGCGCACAAAACGGTAGATGGCCGCGGTGCCGATGCTCGTGAAATGGCTGTGCGTGGTGGCGGGATAGGGACCACCGTGATGCATGGAGGGGCAGACCTCAATGCCGGTTCCGAAGCCATTGAAGATGATGCGACCCGCCTTGCGCTCGAGAATGCGGATGAGCCTGGCGTGCTCGCGAAGGTCGTCTTCCGTGCCGTGAATGGAAGCGGTGAGCTGGCCATCGAAGCTTTCCGCGATGCGTTCCAACTCCTCCTTGCTGCCCGCATGCGTCACGATGCTGGTGGGACCGAAGACTTCCTCGCGCAGCGACGCCTGGTTCTCGAAATTTGCCGCGTCCGTGCTGAAAAGCGCGGCAGTGGCCTGGGATGCCTCCTTGCTGGCCAGCGTCTGGGAGCGCGCCACCAAGTCCACTCCTTGAGTACCCAGTACACGTGTCACGCCGGTATCGAAGGATTCGGAAATGCCTGCATGCAACATGGAAGCAGGTTGCCATGCCTTCACCAGGAAGGATGTTTTCTCCATAAATTGCTGAAGCCCATCGCTCTTCATCCCGAATACGAGACCTGGATTCGTGCAGAACTGCCCTACGCCCATGGTGAGTGCGGTGACAAACGCCTCCGCGATCTGCGGAGCGCGCTGCTGCAACGCTCCGGGGAGCAGGAACACCGGATTCACACTGCCGAGTTCGCCATAGAACGGAATGGGATTGGGCCGTGTCGAAGCAGCGTCGAAGAGCGCGCGTCCGCCACGCAGCGAGCCGGTGAAGGCCACGGCAGTAGTGAGGGGATGCTTCACCAACGCCATGCCAATCTCACTGCCCTTGCCTTGCACCATGGAAAACACTCCTGCGGGCATGCCGGTCTTCTCCGCCGCCCCGGTGATGGCACGCGCAATCATTTCGCTGGTGCCAGGATGTCCGGGGTGCGCTTTCACCACGACGGGGCAGCCGGCGCCGAGGGCGCTCACGGTGTCCGTACCAGCGACTGAGATGGCGAGGGGAAAGTTGCTCGCGCCAAACACCACGACGGGACCTACGGGCACCATCATGCGGCGCACGTCCGGCTTGGGAAGAGGGGCTCGGTCAGGGATGGCCTTGTCGATGCGGGCCTCAAGCCATGTGCCTTCACGGATGAGCTTGGCAAAAAGTCGTGCCTGGCCGGTGGCGCGCCCGCGCTCGGCGGTCACGCGCACCATGGGCAGCCCGGTCTCTTCATGGGCACGCTTCAAGAGAGGATCTCCTAACGCTTCGATACCATCCGCAATGGCCTCCAGGAACTTTGCGCGCTCCTCGGGGGTCTTGGCGCGGAACTCATCGAACGCCGCATCCGCCTCCTTCAGCGCCGCATTCGCCTGATCCACCAGGGACTCACGAAACACCGGCTCCAGTGATTTTCCCGTGGCTGGGTTCGTGGCCGTGAAGGCCTCCCCAGTGGAACCAACCGTCTTGCCTGCGATGATGGACTGTCCGTGAAGCGTCATAGTGCCTCCAGTGTCTCGATTCACGCGGGCAAGTCAATTGCGCGGGTGGCAAGGAGACCGTCTCGGCGCCAACGGAACTCCGGGCTCCCAACCACCTGCAAGCCCCCCTCGCCAGCCTTTCCCGGGCCCACGCCCTTGCCGTCACCTCGTCCGAAACGCACCGCAGGCGGCGGCAACGAGAACGGGCAGCGCGAAGAAAACAAACCATCGCACAAAAAGATACGCGATCATTCCCATCCAACGGTCCCCGTCCCAAATCTTCAGCGGTGCCAGGAAGACGGTGATTAACATGGCAAAGACCGCCCCTCCCCCTGGCACCACCAGCGCCAAATATATCATCACATCGACTGGATCCACGATGCTGGATCTTGTCTGCTCCATGCGTTCCGGCATCATTGCCAGAACCGATGTCACCCCGGACAGCAGCAGCAGTGCAGCGCCGGTCATCAGCCAGTCGAGAAACGTCGGATGCTTGCGGAATGGCGTAGCGACTTCGCCAGTTCCATCTTGCTCAGGCATGTCCTCAGGCCGGGCATTGAGGATTTCCACAGCAGCATCGAACTCATCTTCGGGCACCACCACCGGGCATCCCAGCCAGCCGGGCACAAAGTCACCAATCAGCGGAGCCTCATGCCAGACTTCCGCAGGCACGCCATGCGTCTCAAGCACGCCCCGCACCATGTGGGCCCGGGGCAAATCGTATGTGCAGCCTAGTTGGACGAACATGCCATCCACGCTGCCGGAAAAACTCAGTGGAGTCGAGCGAGTTTTTCTTCAACGCATTGAAAACGGTCGGCATTCTTCCTGCCGCGGGCCCGTCACTCGACTTTGCTAAAGAGCCATTTGTGCACCTCGGGATCATCAAACACCTTTCCGATGATACCGTGACCTCCGGCGGGAAATTCCGTGTACTTGAAGGTCTTGTCCGCACGTTCCAGCGCCTTGGCCAGATTCTGCGAAACGGATACTTTCACCACGTCGTCATCCTTGGCATGGAAGATCCAAAGCGGACGCTTCTTAAAGACAGCCGCCGAATCTGGTCCTGCACATCCCGCCACGGCCACTCCGGCCGTGAAGAGGCGCGGCTCGGCATTCATGAGATGGCACGTACCGAAGCCTCCCATCGAGTAGCCGATGATGTAGACACGCTTTTCATCGATGGGCAGGGACTTCATGAGCTTCTTCACCAGATCGACCGTTTCCGTGCCCGGCTTGTCATACCATCCGGAGCCGGTGCCGCCGTAGGGCTGGTAGGCCAGCGGGGCAACAATGATGCACGGGTGCGCGGCGTAGTTCTCCGTCTTGGTGAAGGTCTTCATCCAACCGCCCACCTGCTTGCCATTCTCGTCGTTCTGACTCTTGCCATGAAGCGCGAGCACCAGCGGATACTTCTGCGCTGCGCTGAGTTCCTTGGAGGCATACAGGGCAAAAGGCAGATCCTCGTGCTTGGAAAGCGCCCAATCTCCGGTGACGAGAGCTGCATACGGCCCCTCGATGGCCTTGTGCGGCGCATTCGACACGGGAGTGGAAGGCGAAGCAGGCGCGCCCGGTTTGGCCCCTGGCTGCGGCACGACTGCGCTCTGAATCACGACGCGGTCTTGTGGAGAGAGGCGGTCGATGGGGATGGTGAATGTCTGCCCCGCAGCGTTCTTGAGGGTCACCGACGTCGCGGTAGCAGTGACCATCTCCGCTTCAAGCTGGCGCCCATCAATGGAGGTCCAGGTGCGGGCAGCAACAATTGCGGGCAGCGCAGTGAGGGTGAGAAGGGCAATCAGTCGTTTCATGGCAGCAGGCGGGTGAATGCTCAAATTCTGAACTCCATAGGCAAAACGCATGAGATGGCCGGGTCTTGGAGCATTTGCACAAAAGAGCGGCTTTCCTTCTTCTTGGGCAAGTGGCGCAGATTGTTACGAGATTGTCGATGATTTATTTTTGCCATCAAGCCTCCTTCTCGAACAGAAGGGCCTGCCGCCGCAGTCAGGCTTGTCCCCCAGTTCATTTCTGGACGCCACAGGGAGAGAGGCTGGCACTGCTATTCCGCCTTAGGATACCACTTCGATATCGCCTCGTGAAACGGCTCGGGCATGATGCCATTGATGCTCTTCGGAATCGCGTTTGCCTGCAGGAAAGTCTCGTGCCTTTCTTCCTCGACTTTCACCAGATGATGCCAGCCGAGCATGCTGGGTGAGCCCAGCCACAGGCACTGGCTTTCCTCGTTCCAGTAAGCTACGAAGGGCTCGCCTTCGCGCGCCAGGGGTGTGTAGGACCGCTCCAAGGTGGTACCCTGAGCACCTTTCTGTATGATGCCATACCCACGCTGACCTACCGGCACGCTCCTGTCAGGCGGGCGGATGATGAAGGTGACGCGGTCATTGAGCCGGTGCGTGCCTTCGGTGCTGATCAGACGGCTTTCCGCGGGAGGCTCGCTGGACCGCTCCTCCATTCCGGCGGCGCCCATCGGTGAAAGGGTTTCTATGCGAACTGCTCCGTGCTGCCGGAGCTCGCGCACCACGCCATCCACCTCTGCCTGCGCCGTCTCAGTGGGAGCCTGCACCGTGGCGTGAATTCCCTTCTTGTCGTGGCGCGAGATCTTCAAGTTCGAGACACCCACCTTCCGCATTGCCTCGATGACCCCGGTGACCTTGATTGCTGGCGTGTCCGCTCCGGCGGCAATCTCCACCTGTAGCTGTGACACCACTGTTGGTGATGTGCTTTCCTTCATCGGCGCGGTAGGTCCCTGTGTTTCATGCCCCAGGGCATCGTGCGCATCCTGATCGCTGGCCAAGATGACGTCTGGCTTGTCGAAGCGCTCATTGATCTTCAGGGTGACCAACTCGGTGCCAAGACGAACCAACTCCGTCTCCCGTCCCC
>JAEYUU010000679.1 GCA_023429545.1 Verrucomicrobiota bacterium | reverse complement strand
TGACAACGTCGCGCAGGCCGGCATGCAGATTCCCCGCGCCGCGTGGGACAAGAGCCTGGCCCAGCCGCTTGTCGACAGCATCCTCGCGTACGCGAAGGGAGTGCCCGCGAACCAGCGCACCGAGCAGGGTTATGTGGAGATTTCACGCTTCGGCATGGAACTGTGCTCCCTGCTTCCTGCGGAGACCGGCCCCGCCTTGCGCAAGAGCCTGCGCGAGCTTGGCGTCAGTGTGTACGTCATCCGCACCGTGCGCGAGCAGATGAGGTATGATACACCCGAGATCACCGTGGAGGCTGGCAAGCCCTTCGAGGTCATCTTCGAGAACAACGACATCATGCCGCACAACATCGTCTTCTGCCGGGGCGGCATGCATGCGGAGATTGGCACGGCCGCGCAGACCATGCCTGCCGTGCCGGATCGGAAGGGCAATCTCTACTTTCCCGATCACAAGGGCATCCTGGGAAACGCCTACACGAGAATGCTTGAACCTGGAGAGAAACAGCGCCTTCAGCTCACCGCCCCGCAGAATCCCGGCGACTTCGAATACGTCTGCACCTTCCCCGGTCACTGGGTCATCATGTGGGGAAAGATGAAGGTCGTGGCGCAGTTGGAGTAGCCAGCTGCAAGGTGTTTGTCGCAAAGCAGTCAACCAGCGAAAGCAGCAAAGAATTGAGAAAGAAACCCGCGTTGCGATGGCAGCAGCGCGGGCTTTACGCATTTCCAGGAACGTCTCGTGACTGGATAAGTTCCTATCCACATGAAGCAGCTGCCAAAGTTTCCAGCTTGCGCGCAGCGCCTTGGAGTGCGGTGCGAAGCACCGCTTTGAGCGAAGGTCTTGGCATTCCAGTTCGGACAGCTTCAAAAGGAAGCACGCAATGTGAGGCGCTGGATGTTGTCTGCCCGCTAGGGGTGCAACATGGCGAGTTTGCTCCGTTCAAAGCAGTGCTTCGCACACGCACTCCAAGGCGCTGCGCGCAAGGTGGTTCGCCAAAGAAACCTTCCATCACATCCTGCTTGTTTCAGTCACAAGACGTTCATGAATATCCTACGGGACTTCGGCGAAGTCGCGCTCCTTGATCGTGGGTTTGCGATATTCAAGGTGTATCTCACACTTGCCCAAGCCAGTCATCCGTCACACCTTGCTGCTTTCGCTGCTTTGCGTTAAACCATTCGAGTTACCCCACCCGCAGCCGGAACTGCCGCTGGTACCGCATCGGGGTCAGGCCCACGTGCTTCTGGAATTGCTGGGTGAAGGAACTCTGGTCGCAGAAGCCCATCTCGCGGGCGACCTCGCCGATCTGGCTGCCTTCCTTCTGCAGGGCCTCACACGCGGCCTGGATACGCAGCTTCATGATGAAGGACTGCGGACTGCTGCCGAAGGTCTCCACGAACTTGCGGTGAAGCTGTCGGGGGGAAAGATGCACAATCTCCGCGAGCTCGGCCACGGTCACTCCATTGCGGAAGTGCTCGCGGATGTAGGTCACGGCGCGGTCAAGCTGCAGATACGGCTGCAGGAGCTGCTTGCGTCCCTCATAGCTCTGCACCGTGCCCATCACTCCGATGACGCGCCCCTTGCGATCCTTGAGCGGCAGCTTGTTCGTCACAAACCAGTCGGGAATGCCCTGCTGGGTGAAGAAGAGCTCCACGATGTTCAGCTTCGGCTTGCCGGTGCTCATCACGAGTTCGTCATCGCGGCGGAAGTTCTCGGCGAGCCGGGGAGGGAAGATGTCGAAGTCACACTTGCCCAGAATCTCTGATTCCGCTGAAAAACCGAAGCGCTCGTAGAACCTACGGCTTGCACAATTGAAGCGGAAGCTGCGGTCCTTGGCGAAGAAGGAGACGTCCGGCATGTGGTCGAAGAGCCGGTAAAAAGGCGTGTCTGGCGAGAGCAACTTCAGAAAGCGCTCACGCTCCGCCAGGGCATCTTGGGTGCTGGTCGACATTGCAGGTTGCAGGGGGCTTCCGTGCCATGCATTTACGTACTTCGCGAGTCCCTTCGCGAGCGGATTTTTTCAACGCAAAGCAGCAAAGATGGAAGAGGGATGGGATGAAGAGGGGAACCATGCGTGGTGGGTTCTGGTGAGCCGAAGGCCATGGACTGTGACTTTTGCGACGCGCAGCCCTGCTGCCGCTTTCCTACAGAGCAGCCTGCTGCACGCTCTGCCGCGACGCAGTCGCCAAGCTCTTCTGGACGCATCACCTTACGAGCGAGTATCGCCATCGCCGCAGCGGGCTGCGGACTCTTCAAAGCGATAGCAGGTTGCGCGCAGTCAAGGGACACTGCGCTTCAGCATCCGTGAAAACTCCTGTTCAGGTCTGATGATGGCTCCTGTGGGGGATTTCAGAATCTTGCAATGTTTGAAACTTGCTGCAGAGAGGATGGAGGAATCCCATGATGCGAGCCCTTCGAGCCATTACTTTCTGTACACTGGTGCCGCTTCTCGTCTGCCAGTGCCGCAGCATCAAGGCCTGCATCGGCTTTTTCAAAGAGCATGCCAGCAAAGGCCACAATCTGAAAAGTGGCGGACCTCCCGGACGGGCGTTCACCATCGAGGAGTTCCTCGCGGCAAATGCGCATCGCAATCTGCCTCCCGAGTTGCTCAGGAACCGCTTCCGAGTCGCCGACGCTGACCGGGATGGACTTCTCATCCCCGCGGAGGTTGAGAGCCATCGCCAGCGTGCTGCCGAAAACAAGCGCAATGCGAATCGTGGCTAGAAGCCCGGTCGAGGCGGGAGAAAGGTGCGTGACGCAGCCATGCCAGCACTCGCCGACGTGACTATGTGGGCGGAGTGCCAAGTCTTGCGTTCCACAAAAGGCGGCCCACAAGCGCCCAGCCGCCTGAGACGCTGGGGTGGAAGGACAATTGCAAAGTGTCTGTCCCTTGGTGCCCGCTATTAATTTTATCAGACCCTGCAGTCGATGGGGAAGCTCAGGGAATTCAGTACGAAGGATGGCTGGAAGAAAGTGTGCGATTCGTCGAGGTGCAAACTCATTTCTCGAATGACATACGCGATTGCTCCTTGCCGTTTCCCTGTAAGTACACACTTTGATTCGTGACCTTCAACGAAAAGACTCTGCGGGAACTGTTGATTTCGCCCTACGGGCAGAGTTGCGGCCATGCCTTTCTGGACAGCGTAGGGAACGGCAAGACTCTGACCATCAATATGGAAGACGGCACTGTGATCGTAGTGTCAGACAGGGAGGCTGCGGTGGAGGTGCTGCGGGAAAAGTTCCGGTGGGCTCTGCGAACCTGAGATCGAATGTAACGCTACCGACTTTTGCTTCCAGGGGTCGTTCGGCTCTCCGGCGGGCGTTCCGCTTTCCGTTCCGGCAAAATCCCGGTCATACGCCGGAAACCAGGTCGGTGCCATTCCTCGCCACGGCCCTACCGTCGCACCGTCCCACCGCTCACCGGTACCCAAACCCCCTGACGCTGAGAGTAAAACTGGCGGAGGGAGAGGGATTCGAACCCCCGGATACTTTCGCATCAACGGTTTTCAAGACCGCCGCCTTAAACCACTCAGCCATCCCTCCTGAGGTGTGGTACTATCCTGATACACGGAGCGGGCGCGATGAAAAGCATTTTCCTGCTTGATTTTTCCTGCTCCGCTGCCAATCTCCCCGTCCACTTCATACTCAGACCGAATCCCTTTACACATGGTTGTCATCCGTCTCCGCCGCGAAGGCACAAAGAACCGTCCGTTTTACCGCGTGGTTGCCGCTGATCAGCGTTTCAAGCGCGACGGTCGTTTCATCGAAAGCCTTGGCACCTATGACCCCGCCTTGGAAGAAGGCGGCGTGAAGGTGGATGTGGAGAAGGTGCAGTCTTGGATCACCAAGGGTGCCCAGCCCACCGATACGGTGCGTGCGCTGGTCAAGCGTGCCAAAGCCGCTGCTGCCACCGCCTGACAGGCGCTGCAGTCCAGCCAGATCTGATTCCTTTAAACCCGTTGCTGCGCACGTGGAGCAGTAACGGGTTTGTCTTTTTGCCACGCTTCATTGATACTGCCTGTCATGGATGCCCCGGAAGCGCTGCGCGAGTTCCTCATGTACGTCATTGCGAACCTGATCGAGCATCCGAAACAGGCCAGCATCGCCGTGGGGACCACGTCGGCGGGTGCCATCTCCTACCGCATCCACCTGGCCCCGGAGGACGTGCGCCGCGTGGTGGGGAAAAATGGCTTCACCATCAGTGCCATCCGCTCCCTGGTGAATGTGGCCGCCACCAGATACGGCGTAAAAGTGTCCCTGCGCGTGGATGGTGTGCGCGAGGAGGATTTTCATGACCTGCCTGCGGAAGCGGCGC
>JAEYUU010000569.1 GCA_023429545.1 Verrucomicrobiota bacterium | reverse complement strand
TCTCTGCATCGGCTCGCCTGGCGGCGATGCTCGCAAGCCGGTGCTTGGCGATGGCGTGGTCTGCCAGCCCTTGCATTACCTTGGCTACGTCTGTGCGAATGGATGGCAGGCCCTGGCTGATTTGCCGGAGGTGGATAGCAAACGCATTGGCATCGTGGGTCATTCCTATGGAGGGAAGTGGTCCATGTTTGGTTCGTGTTTCTGGGACAAGTATGCCTGCGCCGTGTGGTCGGATGGAGGCGTGGTCTTCGATGAGGCGCGTCCCAGTGTGAACTACTGGGAACCCTGGTACCTCGGGCTCGATGCGCAGATCTCCCGCAAGCCCGGCCTCATCAAGCCCGACAGTCCCCGCACCGGTGCGTACAAGAAGCTTGTGGAAGAAGGCATGGACTTGCAGGAACTGCATGCCCTCATGGCTCCGAGGCCGTTTCTGGTGTCGGGTGGCTCAGAGGATTTCCCCGCGAGATGGATGGCGCTCAATCATGCCATCGCGGTGAACAAACTCCTCGGTTATGAGAACCGCGTGGCCATGACCAACCGGCCTGACCACAGTCCGAATGAGGAATCAAACGCGCAGATCTATGCGTTCTTCGAGTGGTGGCTGAAGCCGGCCGGGAAGTAGCGGCGGCAGCTGCTATGCCAATGTAGAAGGCTTCTCCAGAAGCCTTTCAGCGAGTGCACTTATTGGGTTCGCGTGATACGCGGGCGAAGCCATGTGGAGTGCTGGAGCTTGCTCCAGCTTTCCGCAGGCAGCTTGCTGCCGTCAAGTTGGAGACGACAAGGGCTTATCCTCCATCGGTTGCCTCAAGAGAAGCCTGGCGCAGAGCAAGCTCTGCTCCTGAAAGCTGGAGCAAGCTCCAGTACTCCACAGGGTGCTTGGAGTTTTCGCCACGACAAGGCTGTTCGAGGCACGAAACTTTGTGCCACGCGACCAAGAGCAAAGGCTTCTGGAAAAGCCTTCTACATTCCCATCCTCCGCTCCGACCTCAGTTCGACGTCGGCTCCACCTTCACATCGGTCACGGCGGGAAGCCCCGCGCCTTTGTCCGGCGCAGGTGTCTTCGCCGCGTGAGCGGCTTCCTTGCGGGCCTTCCACCATTCAAACACGATGGGCAGGATGGACGCCACAATGATGAGAATGATCGTGGCTTCGAAGTTCTTCTTGATGATCGGGATGTTCCCCAGGAAGAAACCGGCCAGCGTGAGGCTCACCACCCACACGATGGCGCCCATGATGTTGAAGTAGGCGAAGGAGGCGTAGCGCATGCGGCCGATGCCAGCCACGAAGGGTGCGAACGTACGCACGATGGGCACGAAGCGCGCGAGCACGATGGCCTTGCCGCCATGCTTCTCATAGAATGCCTGCGCCTTGAAGAGGTATTCCTTGCGCAGGAAGATGCCGCTTTCCCTGGTGAACACCGCCGGGCCCATGCGGCGGCCAATGGCATAGTTTACGGCATCACCCAGGATGCCCGCCGCGCACATGAGGGGGATGACGTACCAGAGGTTCATCTCGTTGCCAATGGCCTCATTGGCAGCCACCGCGCCCACGGCAAAAAGCAGGGAGTCGCCTGGCAAAAACGGCGTCACCACCAGGCCGGTCTCGCAGAAAATGATGAGGAAGAGCAGACCATAAATCCACACTCCATGCTGCCGGATGAAGTCGGGCAGGCTCTCATCGAGATGCATCACGAAGTGGAGGAAGTCCTTAATCATTTCCATAGGCGGGCGGACTCTACACCTCAGAGGTGCCCGGGAAACTGAAAATTACGTCGCTCAGACCTGCCCGCCAAAGGCCGCCAGGGCGGGCTCGAACTCCTCATGCCGGTCGGGATGATACTGGTGACAGTGGAAGCCCAGCCGCCTTCCGGTCTGGATGTTGTCCGGCAGGTCATCGATGTACAGCGTCTGACCCGGCTCCAGGCCGAAGGTGTTGATGGCCTCGCGAAAAATGGGCTCGTGAGGTTTCATGCAGCGCGCCTCATGGGAGTAGATGCCTCCTGCAAAATGCCCGAACACATCGAACTTCTCGAACAGCCATGCCTTGTGCAGCCCGCTGGTGTTGGAGAAGAGATAGAGGGGAATCCTGCCGGAGAGCTGCTTCACCCGCGCAACCATCGGCTCATTGGCCGTGAAGATGTCCCCCCAGATTTCGATGAACTCCTCGCGCGTACCCCGGAAGCCGATGCGCTCCACGCTCTGGGCGATGAAATCCTCATCCGCGATGCGGCCGCTTTCCAGGTCATCCTTGAAGGGGGAGAGGAGCGCGAGCACTTCCTCCGCAGTGGTGTTGCTCTGCGCCGCGAATCGCTGCGCCGCATGCGTGAAGTCGAAGCGCACGAGCACATTTCCAATATCGAACAACAGAGCCTGCGGCATGGTGGATGGCGGGTTCAGGCTGGGGCAGTGCTGTTGTCCAGTGCCACTTGCGCGATGCGCATGGCTGCGTCTGGCATGCTGTGGGCCAGCATGTTTGCCTTCATGCGGCGGGCCTCGGCGCGATTGTTCTCCAGCATCTTCGCGGCTTCGCGGCCTGTTTCTTCCGGTGTGCGTGTGGTGACGCCGCAGCCGTGGCTGGTCAGCAGCTCGGCATTGCCTTCCTCCTGACCGGGCACCACGTAGTCGATGATAGAAGGGCAGGTGCCAGCGAGGGACTCGTGCAGGATCGCGCCGCCCGCCTTGCAGATCACGAAGTCATGGGTCTGCAGGAGTTTGGGGATTTGATCCGTCCATCCCAGCACTTCGATGTCCGCGCCGGGGAGGGAGTCCATGAAGTTGCGCACCACGTGATGCAGGCGTGAGGCGTGCTTGCCCACCGGCAATGTCAGCCTCACTCCCGCTTTCACCAGGGGGCGCAGCGCTTCGAGCGTTCTGCCCACATGGGCCACGCTGGTGGAGGGCAGGTAGAGCATCCGCCCATGCGGGGACAGGCACGCCTCCGGCTGCGGAGGTGTCAAGAAGTCCAGGCTCACGGGGAAGCCGGTGACGTGTATGCGGTCAGGCTCCGCGCCGAGTTTCAGGGCGCTCTCCCTCGAGTCATCATCCGCCACGCAGTAGCCGTCACTGGGAGCGATGAGCCACATGGGATGGATGCTGATGGAGTCCGTGATGACCGTGAAGACCGGCGGCACCCGGTGACCCATGGTCTTGAGCTGGCCCAGCAGCTTCGAATACAGCGGATAGGTGCAGACAACCGCACGCGGCTGGTGCTGCTCCAGCAGGGTGCCGATGGCGCGGCGCAGGCCGGCGGTGATGTCCGGCTTGCTTTCGAATTTCAGGCCCCCGCTGTGCTTGAAAAACCAGGCCCAGAGCTGGGGTGCCCGGGTGATCATCATCTGGTAGTTCTGCTTCATCAGCGGAGCGAAGACCGGATGCGCCTCATCAAAAACATCCACCACCAGCGGCGTCTCCTGCGGCGCCAGACGTTCGATCGCGTGCCGCACATTGCGCGCCGCAGTGTTGTGTCCGTCGCCGAAGCCTGCAGAGAGAAGTAGTATCACCGTTGGAAAAGGGACATAGCCGTGTCGCAAAAGAGTGCGAAGGAAAAATGACAAATTAGACACAGCCGCCCTTCCGGTCCTAAATCGTGGTGAATGCCGAAGTGAATCGGTTTTGGCTTGTGTCTTCTTCCGCAGACACTTGAATCAGGCATGGTTATCGGCATCATCGGTGCATCGGGATTCATCGGGTCGGCGCTGACCCGTGCGGCCAGGGAGCGCGGCCATCGGGTGGTGGCCTACACTCGCAAGCCGAAGAACGGCGGCGTGCCCCATGCGGATGAGACGCGGCAGATCCAGCCCACGGGTGACAATCCCGCCCTCGATCCCAGCGGTCTGGATGCCCTCGTGAATCTCGCTGGAGAGAGCGTCTTTGGCTATTGGACTTCCGCCAAGAAGCGCCGCATCCGCGAGAGCCGCATCGATCTGACCCTCCGAGTGGTGGACGCCATCCAGGGCAGCAAGGAACCTCCCAGAATCTTCATCTGCGCCAGCGGCACGGGCGCCTATGGAGATCGCGGCGATGAGGTGCTCACGGAATCTTCCAAGCGCGGTTGGGGTTTCCTGGCGGACGTCTGCGCGGAGTGGGAGCGTGAGGCTGCCCGTGCCGCCACGCTTGGTCTGCGCGTGGTGTACCTCCGCACCGGCATGGTGCTGGGCGCCGAGGGCGGCGCGTGGCCCGTGCTGCGGCGCGTTTTCAGCCTGCGCCTCGGGTCCCGGCTTGGCGATGGCCGGCAGTGGGTGCCATGGATCCACATTGATGACGAGGTGGGCCTCATCCTGCATGCTCTGGAGCATGAAAACTACAACGGTCCCGTGAACCTGGCCGCGCCCAATCCCGTGACGAATGCGGAGATGACCCGCACCATCGCCAATCTGCTGAACACCTCCACCTTCATCCCGGTGCCCGGATTCGGTATCAAACTGGTGCTTGGGGAATTTGGCAGTGTGGTGCTAGAAAGCGCCCGGGCGAAGCCGGAAGCCGCCCTGAAGTACGGCTACGAATTCAAGTACACGGAACTGGAGCACGCCCTCGCCATGTGTGTGTGAACCGCCGGTTCAGGTTGCCCGCCCCGCCATTTTCGTGTTCGATGGCCCTGCAAGCTGGCCACCACGGTCCGCGAATCTTTCCCCTGCATGTCCTCCGCCCAGACCACCATCGGCCTCGTCTATGATTTCGATCAGACGCTCAGCCCGGGATACATGACGGATGACGTCGTCTTTCCGCATTACGGGATCAGCGTGGAGCAGTTCTGGAAGCGCAGCCAGGCGCTCGTGGATGAGCAGGGCTATGACAATGAGCTCGCCTACCTGAAGACCATGCTGGATCTGCTCACCCCGGACCGGCCCACCAATGCCGAGCTGCGCGCGCTGGGGCCGAAGCTCCGCCTGTATCCGGGACTGCCCGATATGTTCGCCGAGCTGGAGAACCTGCTGGGGCCGGACCATCGCGCGCTGGGATTGCGGCTGGAGCATTACATCATCAGTTCCGGCCTCAGGGAGCTGCTGGATGGCAGCGTGCTGCGCCCGCATGTGAAGGCCGTGTTCGGCTGCGAATTCGCGGAGGACCGTGAAGGGCGCATCAGCTTCCCCAAGCGCGTCATCGGGCACACCATGAAGACGCAGTTCCTCTTCCGCATCAACAAAGGGATGCTCGAGCCGCATGAGGATGTGAATGACCACATGCCTCCGGACATGCGGCCCATTCCCTTCCAGCACATGATTTACCTGGGAGATGGCCCCACGGACGTACCCTGCTTCACCCTGATGCGGCGCTATGGCGGCAATGCCATCGCCGTGTACAGCCCCGGTGATGATACGCGCAAAAGCTTCCGCAAATGCTGGCAGTTGAGCGCGCATGCGGATCGCGTGAAGCACATTGCTCCCGCCGACTACCGGCCGGGAAGCCATCTGCGCCTCATGCTGGAGGAGATGATCTCCGAGATCGCCGATGGCATCGTGCGCCGCAAGCGTGCCGAGGTGGATAGCTAGATTGTTATTTACAATTGGTTTTATTCTAAAAATCCGGTCTTCAAG
>JAEYUU010000403.1 GCA_023429545.1 Verrucomicrobiota bacterium | reverse complement strand
CCCTGATCCATCTCCACCAGGAAACCAGGCAGGCTGAGGTGCGGGTCCTGACCCGCGCCTCCGGACTGGCATCTCGCATCGCCGCTTCCACAACCATCGAATCCGAAGAAGTGAGGCAGGTGGACCTCAACTGGATGAACCGATCCAGAGGGTTGCGCTGGTCTGCCATGACCGACGGGACTGGCCTCGTGGTGAATAGCAGCAACCCAAAATGGTTGGGCCATCGCTATGAAGAGGTAATGCCTCCCGGCGCAGTGGCGCTGGCGCAGACGGCGTTCAAGGATCGGCAGCCAAACAGAATCTCACAGGATGACAGCCATGCGTGGGCGGTTCACCCCATCCCCGCGGACGGGCCGGAAGGACTCAAGTGGCTCGCCATTGTGGAACACGACCTGGTCGGCCCCCTCCACCAGGAACGGGAGGACGCGTTCGAGCATGCCATGCTTTCCGCGGTCATCCAGCTCGTGGGCTGTGCCGCGTTGTGGTGGCTTCTGAGTCGCTTCCTGCGCAACCGGATGAGCCAGCTCTTTCAAAATGATGGCACTACACTCCTCCAAGCGGTCGGGGCGAAGCCTGCCTTCGACAGCAAGACGGACGAGTTCACGGAAATCTTCCGCATTCTGAAGGAGAGCGGCAACCGGCTCGACCAGATCGCGGACAACATCGAGGATGTGTTCTTCCTGACCACCCCGGACAAGAAGGTGGTGTACGTGAGTCCCGCGTATGCCCGGCTCTTTGGCCGTGAACCTGAGGAACTGCTGCGGGGTTCCTTCGATGCATGGAAGCAATCGGTGCTGGAGGAGTATCACGACACGCTCCTGCACGTCTCCGACCCCCTCCTGGAGGGGGCGCCGGAGGTGCAGTGCGAATTCCGCATCCGCCGCGCGGACGGGAAGATTCGTTGGGTAGAGCTACGTATGTTTCCCGTTCGGGATGAGCGCGGTGGGCTGATCAACATGGCCGGCCTGTCCCGGGATGTGACGGAGCGCAAGGAGCTGGAGCAGGAGATCCTGAACATCAGCGAACGGGAGCGCCGTCGCATCGGCAACGACATCCATGACGACCTCTGCCAGCGGCTGGCCGCGATCAAGTTCAAGTCTGAGTTCATCGCGAACCACCTGAAGAACTCGGAGTCCCCGCTGGCCGCCCAGGCGTCCGAGATCTGCTTCCTGATGAGCGAGTCCACCAAGCTCTGCCGGGGCATCGCCCGGGGCCTTTCGCCGGTGGACCTCATCGGAGAAGGTTTCATGGTAGGCATGAACAAGCTAGTCAAAGCTACGGAATCGCTTTATGATATCCCCTGCTTCTTTTACTGTCCCCATTCCGTAATGGTGGAAAGCCCCAGTGCCGCCGTGCATCTTTATCGTATCAGCCAGGAGTTCTTAAACAATGCCGTGCGCCACGGAAATCCCACCAGCATTGAGGTGCGGCTTGAGATGAATTTGGAATTTGTCCGCATTGAAGTGACCAACGACGGGAAATCATTTCAGGGCCCCGGCCCTTCCCACCAGGGCATGGGACTGAAGATTCAAAAGTACCGGGCCGCAGCCATCGGCGCCATGATCCAGATCCAGCCGCGCAGTGATGGGGTGGAAGGCACGGTGGCCACCTGCATCGCTCCCCACTCCAGCTGCAACCCGGACACCCCCTCTACGCCATGAGTACCACAGACACCACCAACACCGCCCAGAAACGCCGTATCGCCATGGTGGATGACCACACCATGCTCCGCGAAGGCCTGCAGCAGCTCGTCGACAGCCAGCCGGACCTCATTTGCTGCAACACCTCCTCCAACACCCAGGATGCGCTGCGAGCCCTGGAAAAGGACAAGCCGGACCTGCTCGCGGTGGACATCTCCATGCCCGGCCGCAACGGGCTGGAACTCATCAAAGACGCCCTCACGCTCTACCCGGACCTGGCCATCCTGGTGATTTCCATGCATGACGAGGGCTTCTACGCCCAGCGCGTGCTCAAGGCCGGTGCCCGCGGCTACGTGATGAAGGATGCCGACGGCGCCACCCTGCTCCATGCCATGCGCACCGTGCTGAACGGCGGCCGCTACCTGAGCCCGGCCATGAGCGAGTACGTGATGGATGCCTTCTCCGGCAAATCCTCCGGGCGCTCCGCGGATGGCGTGCAGGGTCTCAGTGATCGGGAATTCGAAGTCTTCCAGCTCCTCGGCGAAGGCAAGAGCACGGAAGGAATCGCGGAAGCCCTCAACATCAGCCCCAAGACGGTGGAAGTGCATCGCGCCCACATTCGCGACCGCCTGAAGCTGGAAAACGGCGCCGCCGTGGTGCGCTACGCCGTGCGCTGGGTGGAGAATCAGAAGCTCGGTGTGCCGATGTGAGGAGCTTCTCGTAAACTGTATTCAGTACGTCAGAAATCCGTGTCCCGTGGCGGCACTTTGCTGCACGTTGCTGGTCGTTCGAGCAGATTGCTCCGGCTTACTGTTTACTGGACACGGATCTACTGATTACTTTCTCGACCTCCCCGCCCGGCTCTCCACCCACTCGGTGGCGTCTTTGAGCACTTGCTGCCTCTGGGTATCATGCAGGAGCAGATGGTAGGATTTCATGTACCAGTGGATGGTCTTGTCCTTGCTGCCGAGTTGCCTGTAGAGGGTCTCAATCTGCGCCTCGCTGGCAATGACGTCATTCGGACTGGCCAGCATCAGCACGGGGACCGTCAGGTGCGGCGCGGCGTTCGGGGCGGTGCGCATCATGTCATCCACCTCACCCAGGAGACGCAGGCTGAAGTGGGAGACGTAATGTGAGGTCACGGCCATCTGCGCGCCGTGCGTGGTGTCGTGTGTCACCCGGATATCCTTGTCATCCACACCGCCCAGCTTCTCCAGATTCACCCGCATGAAGGGCATGGTGGCGATGGCGGTGTAGAGCATGGTGGCCTTCAATCCCTCGGGGCGCAGCCGCAACCCCGCCGCGGGAGAGGACATGATGACACCTGCCGGCCATTGACGCGGATCCTGCAGGTGGCTGGTGATGGCATGCAAGGCGATGAGCGTGCCCAGGCTCTCCGCATACC
>JAEYUU010000338.1 GCA_023429545.1 Verrucomicrobiota bacterium | reverse complement strand
CCATGTCCCGCGCCCTGCGTGAAGCTCAGGTGCGTGTTGGAATCATCGTCATACACACCTTTCGTCGTATAGCGCTGGATTGGCTCCGGCAGACGGCTCGCGAAATCCGGGCACTTGATTTTCTCGGGAATCTCGGGCTCCGGTTTTTTCGCGGTGTGCAGCACAAGCGGCTCATGCTCGATAAGCGGCCACTCCACGGACTTCTTGCTGCCGTAGACGTCAATGCTCTCGCGATACTGCCGGGCCGTATCAAACAGGGAGCGGATGATGCGCACGCTGAGATCGGACTTGTGCACCTTCACATGCGCGGTTTCCACGGCAAAGGGTGAGTTGTAGTGCTTGATGAGCTCCTCGCGGATGGTGCCGGAGCCGAAGCAACTCACATATTCCGCTTCACCGCCCGCCAGTCCCAGTGCCGGGCCCACGCAGTGCGTGGCATAGTGCATGGGAGGAAGGCCAGGCCAATAGTTGGGCCAGCCGTCCATGTCCTGCTGGTGGCTTGCCTGGATGAACTGCAGCTTGCCGAGTTCACCCTTGTCCCTGAGTTCCCTCATGAAAAGGTACTCGCGGGCGTATACTACCGTCTCCATCATCATGTAGGTGAGTCCGGTCTCCTGCGTCAGCCTGATGATCTCCAGGCACTCCGCCACGCTGGTGGCCATTGGCACCGTGCAGGCCACGTGCTTCCCGGCCTTCAGCGCCGCAATGCTCATCCAGCCATGATCCGGGATGGGAGAATTGATATGCACGGCATCCACGTTCGGATCCTTCAGAACATCCTCGTATTCCCTGTACCGCACCTCCACCTTCCAGTAGTCGCCACATTCATTGAGCTTGGCCTCGTTGCGCTGGCAGATGGCGTAGCAGTTCGTATGCGGATGACGCTGCCAGATGGGGATGAACTCCGCCCCGAAACCGAGGCCGACGACAGCGATGTTGAGTTTCTTGCTCATGAGAAGAAGACGCGGATGCGAGCACGATGAAACGCCGCCGGGCACAAATTTGCACGGACATTTTTTAGGCGAAATCGGACAGGCGGCAGGCTCGCGGAGCTCATCAGAGTTGATGGTCTATGGTCGATAGTTGATAACCTGCGGTCGGCCGACAGGTAGCGGCTGCCCGGCCATGGCTATCAACCCTCAACTATCGACTCTTGCCCCTCACTTGATCCCCACGACCATGGAATCCGGGCCCACCAGGTGTTCCACGCGCGCCTCGCGGAACCCAGCCTCGCGCAACCATCCGATGCAATCAGCCCCGGTGTAGTCGAAGCCGCCATCTGTCTCAATGAGCATGTTCAGGCTCATGAGAAGGCCGAACGCATTCTGTGAACGATCATCATCGATGATGGCTTCATAGATCACCACGGCCCCACCAGGCGGCAGGGCCTCATAGGCCTTCTTCAGCAGCATCTTCTTCGTCTCCAGATCCCAGTCGTGGAGAATGTGACCCATGAGGATCACATCCGCCTGCGGCAGCGCGTCGGTGAAGAAACTGCCCCCGGCAAACTTCACACGGTTCGCCAGCCCATGGAGTTGCACGTAGTCGGAGAAGATTGGGCCGACCTCCGGCAGATCAAATCCCACGCCGGTGAGGTGCGGATTGGCCAGCGCGATCTGCACCGCCAGATCTCCCTGCGCCGTTCCCACATCCACGTACGACTTGTATTTCTGCCAGGGGAACTTCCCTGCGATGGAGAGATTCGCACCGCGGCTCACTCCGGACATGGCACGAAGGAATTCCTTCAACTTTGCCGGGTCCTTGTAGAGCTCCGCAAACAAATCCACCCCGTGGAGCTTTTCATTCTGCCGCTCCCCCGTGCGCAGTGCGGTGGTGAGATTTCCCCAGAACGGATACAGGCGGTTGTTTGCCATCTCCAGAATGCCGCCGATGTAGGAGGGCTTGCCCTTGTCCAGGAAGAGGTCCGTATCCGGAGTGTTGCTGTAGTTGCCGTCCTCACGTTGGAGGAAACCCAGTGCCACGAGAGCATCCAGGAAATCAAGGGTGCCGCGTGCGTGCAGACCGAGGGCGCGCCGCAGGCTTTCCACATCCTGCGGGCCCTTTGCCAGCAGGGTGAAGACTTCAAGCTCCACCGCGCTGAGGAGAGTCTTGGATGCCCAGAATGCGAGGCCCGTCTTGAGGATGTTGTCAGGTGAGGGAGTCATACAAGTGGTGGTAACAGTCTGGATGATGGTGCAAAAAAGACGTGACGTGACGACAATTCAATGAAGAAACAGTTTCACATCACCCCCTCTTGACTCCCGCAACTCCGGTGGAAGTCTCCGCGCACAACATGCGCTGGTTCGCCACCCTCCTCACCGCAGGCTTCCTTGTCCTCCTCTCCCTCCCCGCACACGCAGAAAAAATCCGCGTCGTCACCCGTGAAATCGAACCCTTCTCCTTCGAGCAGGATGGCCGTCGCGTGGGCTACGCCATGGAATTGTGGGACCAGGTGGCTCGCGAAGCCGGACTCGAATACGAAGTGCAGACGGTGGCGACAGCCCAGGAAATGATCGACGCGCTCCAGAACAAGTCCGCGGACGCGGGCGTGGGCGCGCTGAGCGTGACCTCCAAACGAGAAGAAATCATCGACTTCTCCCAACCCTTCTATGAGTCGGGCCTGCAGGTGCTGGTCGCCGGTGGCGGTGGCGGCTTCGCGGACACGGTGTGGCAGCTCGCGGCGAATCTTTTCAACTGGAAGCTCATTGGCATGTTCGCCCTGCTGGTGCTGGCCATGCTCGTCATTTCACATCTCGTCTGGATGTATGAGCACAAGGTGAACGAGGACATGTGGCCCAAGAACTACAGGCAGGGCATGTGGGAATCCTTCTGGTGGACCGTCAGCACGCTTCTGGTGGGCGGCGCGGACAACAAGGGACCCGTCGGCTTCGGCGGGCGTATGGTGGCCATTGTGTGGATGCTCCTGAGCATCGTGCTGGTGTCACTGCTCACTGCATCATTCACCACGACAATGACGATCAACACTCTGAAAGGCGACATCAATGGACCGGGAGATCTGCCGGGACGCAATGTGGCCACCGTTCGCAGCAGCACCTCGGAGACCTGGCTCAATACTCGCGGCGCCAAGGTCCAGTCCTTCGCCACCCCCACGGAGGCGATCGAGGCACTCCGCGCCAAGAAGGTCCAGGCCGTGGTGTATGATGCGCCGATCCTGCAATACTCCATCACCAAGGTGCAGGATGAGAAGCTCCAACTCGTCGGTGGAATGTTTGACCGGCAGAACTATGCTTTCGCCCTCCAGGAGGCCAGCCCTTTCCGCGAGCGCGTCAACCGTGCACTGCTGACACTTCATGAGCGCGGCATAGGACTGGAACTCCGCAAGAAGTGGTTCGGCGACGAAAACAACTAACCTCACCCCCATGTCCGCGCCCGTCGCCTTCAAGTGCCCCAACTGTGCCTCACCCCTCAAGGCGGATGATTGGGACACCGCGACCGGCATCATCAAGTGCAGCTACTGTCGCGCCCTCTCGACGGTGCCCGCGGCCGTCTCGCCGGATGGGTCTTCCAATTCATCGCGCCTATCGCGGCCTCCTGTGCCCCTGCCCCCGGGACTCAGGGTGGAGGAAGGCACCCTTGGCTTGAGCATCCAGCGCCGCTGGTTCAGTTGGGTGGTGGTTTTTCTTCTTCCCTTCTGCGTCGCATGGGATGGCTTTTTGTTCTTCTGGTATTCCAACGCGGCCGGAAAAGGAGCGCCATGGATCTTCTTCGTGTTTCCCATTGTGCACGTCACCGTCGGAGTGGGTTTGACCTACTTCACCCTGGCCACGTTGCTGAACCGCACCCGCATCAGCGTGGAGAGCGGATTGCTCCGCATCCGCCACGCTCCCCTTCCCTGGTTGGGGAATCTGGACCTCGATGCGGGCAGTCTCGAACAGCTCTTCTGCAAGGAAAAGACCCATCGCGGCAAGAACGGAGTGAGCTACACCTATGAAGTCTGGGCTGTCTTGAAGGAGGGCAAGTCACGCAAGATCCTGGGCACGTCGATGGAGCAGGACCAGGCGCTGTACATCGAGCAAAAGCTGGAGCAGGCACTCAGCATCAAGGACCGGCCCGTGGCAGGTGAAGTGATCCGCTAGGCACCCATTTTCCGGAAGCTGCTTCTTTTCAATTCAGCCGCCACAGGACCGCATTGAGCGCGGTGGCAAACCCCACCCAGAGGAGATACGGCACCAGCACCCAGGCAGCCACCCGGTCGTGCC
>JAEYUU010000734.1 GCA_023429545.1 Verrucomicrobiota bacterium | reverse complement strand
CGTTATGGCCGGACCCGCATCGGCACCGGAACGAAGATCGACAACCTCGTACAAATTGGCCACAATGCCGTGATTGGCCGCCATTGCATTCTCGTGGCCGGGACCGCCATCGCGGGCAGTGCCATCATTGGTGACTATGTCGTGATGGGCGCGCAGACCGGTGTGGCAGGGCATGTCACCATCGGCCCCCAAGCCCGGCTGGGGGCGCGCTGCGGGGTGACGAAGGACCTCGCGGGCGGGCAGGTGTACCTCGGGTTTCCCGCCATTCCGGCGCAGGAGGAAAAGCGGAGGATGGCTGGTGTGAACCGTCTTGCCAAACTGTCCGCGCGCGTGCGCGAACTGGAAACAGCCATGGAGCGTGGGGAGATGGCTGCGGCAGGCAGCGAAGCGAGGTGAGGCGGACGTGAAATGATACAGCCGGGGTCCCAACCTCACGCGATGCATTCGGTCCATGGAGCTCACCCACAGGAATTGGAATGCCTTTGAGCACTCCCGATGGAGGGTGAATTTCGTGACCCATCTGCTGGAGATTCACGGACGCTCCCCCGGGCAGGAGACAGAGGAGTGGCTTGCGGAGGATGCCGCCCTCCGCGAGCGGCTGGAGAGCGCCAAAAAACAACTGGCGCTCTATCCCGGCGAGTGGCTGGAAATGCACCCGCCTCCGTTGACGAACGGGTGAGCAAGTGAGGGCCTGCCCTGTTTCGGGCCGCCGTGATTACTCCCGGCCTTCCGTCAGCCCACGCGCCTTGTCGATGAGCTGGAGGAACTCGCCGCGATAGCCGAGGGGGTCCTCGCCTTTGCCGCGGATGGCCATGTCGCGCACCATGTCCCAGGTGAGCTCGCTGGCGTACTGTGAATTGCGCAGCAGCATGCCGAAGCCGGTGACGCTTGCGGCGAAGACAAGGTCACGCGGCGCATTGGCCATGGTCTGCTCCTTGTCGATCACGGGCACTTCGATGAGCTGGCTCCTGTCGCCTTCGGGCTGCTTGTAGCGCAGCTTCACCGTCATGGTTTCCTTGCTGGGAGAGCCGCCGGGAGCCGGTGTGGGCTCAGCCACTGCGGGAGCGGGCGCGGCGGGCTTGGGCGCGTACTTCAAGTCATCCACCATGGGGCGGCCATCCGGTGAGGTGAGGCGGGCTCCCGCTGGCACGATCTCATAGAGAGCGGTCACAGTGTGACCTGCGCCGATTTCACCCGCGTCCTTGCGGTCGTTGTTGAAATCCTCCTTCGCCAGCGCCCGGTTTTCATAACCCAGCAGGCGGTAGGCGGCGACCTGGGCGGGATTGAACTCGACCTGGATCTTCACGTCCTTCGCGATGGTCACCAGAGTCGCATTCATCTGGTCGACAAGCACCTTGCGGGCCTCGCTCAGGGAATCGATGTAGGCGTAGTTGCCGTTGCCCTTGTCCGCCAGTGTTTCCATGGTGCGGTCCTTGAGATTGCCGGTGCCGTAGCCCAGCACACTGAGGAAGACGCGGCTCTTCGCCTTTTCCGCGATGAGCTTCTCCAGCTCTTCCGGCGAACTGAGGCCCACATTGAAGTCGCCGTCCGTGCAGAGGATCACGCGGTTCACGCCTTCCTGGACAAAGTTCTCCGCAGCTTGTTGATACGCCATGCGGATGCCGCCCGCGCCATTGGTGGAACCTCCCGCGCCCAACTTCTCGATGGCACGTTGAATTTTCTTCCGTTCGCTTCCCGGAGTGGACCCCAGCGCGACACCGCTCTCGCCGGCATAGGTCACGATGGCCACGCGGTCGGTGTCCTTGATTTGCTCCGTGAGCATGCGCAGGGATTGCTTCACCAGCGGCAGTTTGTCGGGCTCGTCCATGGAGCCGGACACGTCCACGAGGAAAACGAAGTTCGCCGCGCCGCGTTCCTTGTGAATCTCACGGCCCTTCAGAGCGATGCGCGCCAGGCGGTGCATCGGCTGCCAGGGGGCTTCCACCATGTCCACGGTCACGGAGAAGGGAGCGCCATCCTCCGCGGGAGGCTCATAGGCATAGGGGAAGTAGTTGATGAGCTCCTCCAGCCGTACCGCATCCGCAGGCGGGCGCTGACCATTGTTCAGGAAGCGGCGCACATTGGCATAGCTCGCGGTATCCACATCGATGGAGAAGGTGGAGAGCGGCTGCTGCGCGGCCTGCAGGAAGGGATTTTCATAGATGGGCGTGTAGGTCTCGCCGCCGGCACTGCGTGTGGCCAGGACGCGCGCCCGCGCTTCCGAGTCCTTGAGTTGTTTGATTCGCAGTTCCGTAGTTTCCTGGAGTCTCTTCAGCTCTCCCAACTCCTTCTCAGTTGGCGCGAGGGATTCGGCCATGACGCGCAGCTTTGGTTCGTTCAGCGCAATGTAGGGGTCTCCGATGACCGGGGCCGCCGTCGTGGTGGCGGGAGCCGCAGCGCCAGCCGTTCCTGCCATGGGTGCGGGCGAGGCGGGTGCTGCCCCTGCGACATCTGGCATGTTATCCACGATGGCCGAGAGTGTAGTGGCGCGTGAAGGGGCTGCAGCCTTTGATTCCACCGGCTTGGCCGTGGGCGCTGGAGCTTGAGCTGGAGTTGGGGAAGAAATCTCGGCCAGATCCATGGGCGCATCGAGCTGTCTGCCAGCGGCTGTCTTCGCCTTTGCAGCAGGCTTGTTGGCATCGACCAAGGCGAAGTCATTATTCGCAGGCAGGCTTGTTCCTCCCGTGCCGGCGATGGTTCCCTTTCCAAAGGTGACCCTTCCGTCCGTGGTAGCGGCAGGAGCCATGCTCGAGCTGTTGGCGACGGTGGGCGCGGGTGCCTTTTGCGGGGAAAAGTTGCCCGTCGCGCCGATGTACTCATTGAAAAAATAATCGGTGCGCACGCCACCACCGAGAGCGTCGTCCTCCCCAGACTCAGGCAGGATGCCCGCGCCAAAAATGCCCACGGCGAAGCCGGGGCCGAAGGGCTCTGCGCCCGCGGGGAGCGCGATGGCAGGAGCATTCTTCGTGGGCGAGGAGATGGCCAGGGTGCCTGCTCCAGACTTCACGATTCCGCCCGTGATTTGGGAACTCTGCCCCATGGCGGGAAGGTCGGCCAGGTTGGCGATGCCGCCGTCCGTCTGAAGGGTGCCATTGCCGTTGATGCTGGCTGCTGGACTCCCCGCGGTTGTCACTCCGCCATTGATGGTGAGTCCGCCGGTGTAGGTGTTTGAGCCTCCTTGCAGGACAATGCCGCCTGATGCGATGCCCAGCGAAGGTTCACTCAGTGAGGAGCCGAAGGCGAGATGGGGACTCCCCAAAGACGACGCGCCAACTGGGGCGGACTCAGAGGGGGCCAGGGCCAAACCTTCGGGAGAGCGTTTCAACAGGTCCGTTCGTCCGTTGACATCCACGCTGCCAGACGGGACACGAC
>JAEYUU010000253.1 GCA_023429545.1 Verrucomicrobiota bacterium | reverse complement strand
CGACAAGATCGGTGAGCTCATCGGACCTGGCGGCAAGAACATCAAGGCCATCCAGGCCGAGTCCGGTGCTGACATCAGCATCAATGACGACGGCACCGTGCTCATCTACGCCTCCTCCAAGGAAGCTCTTGAGCGCGCGCTGGAACTCGTCAACAACACCGTGGGCGAAGTCGAAGTGGGCCGTGTCTACACCGGCCGCATTGTCAGCACCACGAACTTCGGCGCCTTCATGTCACTCGGTGGCAAGAAGGACGGCCTCATCCATGTGTCCGAGCTCGCCGACTTCCGTGTCGAGCGCGTGGAAGACGTGGTACGCACCGGTGACACCGTCACTGCGAAGTGCATCGGCGTGGATGACAAGGGTCGCGTGAAGATGAGCCGCAAGGCCGTGCTGAAGGACCAGGACCTCGCGGCGAAGGCCGCGGCAGGCGCCCAAGGCTGAGAGCGCGACATCACGGTGTGATGCGCGCCATCACACCATGGCTTGAGCGAAACGCACACCCGGTCGCAAAAATCAAGAGAAGCAGGCAGCAATGCCTGCTTCTTTCATTTAGCGAAGGGCATGCCTCTATGAGGAGGTTAGGCTTCCAGCCTGACAGTGGACGTTGGGCTTCCAGCCTGACGGCATCGTGGAAAGCAGGACGCATGTAGGAATTATCTATTGTGGAATGCCTTTGTGAACCAGGCTTCATCATGGTTGTCATGCGTGAGTCACTTGCCGCATGGCTGCGGCTTCACTGAAAGCGCTCCCGTAACCTTAAAGCCGCATAACACGCATGGCTCGATCCATCAGGCTGAAAGCCTAACTTCCATGTGAAATTCCAGCATGCTTCTGCTTCCCCGTTCCCGCACCCTCGCTAAGGTCACGCTTCCGATTTCTGCTCACGCCTCGCTTCCGCATCATCCTTGATGAAGACCTTCCTCTCCATCCTCGTCATTACCCTGCTCTGGGCGCTCCTGTATCTCACGGGGCTCGGGCGGCGTGAGATTCGCGGGGAGGAGTGGCGGCGCACCCTGCCGGGTCGCACCATGCTGAACACGGGCAACTGGGTCGTGCCCTACTCCGGCGGCCAGCCCTTTGTGCGGAAGCCACCACTCATCAACTGGGCGAGCGCGGCCAGTTTCAAGCTCACCGGGGTGCAGACGGAATGGTCCGCGCGACTGCCCAGTGTGCTCGCGATGCTGGGCGCTTCGCTGCTCATGTACGGCTTTGGCCGGCGCGCCCTGGGCGAGCGGGCCGCGCTGCTGGGGGTGGTGTGTTTCCTCACGCTCATCGGCTGCATTGAGAAGGGGCGGCTCGCGGAGATTGAGGTGTATTACATCGCCTTCACTGGAGCGGCCTTCATGGCGTGGCTCGCGGGATTCCTCGGCAAGGCGAACCGCTGGCTCACGTGGATCGTGGCGGGCGTGCTGCTCGGGCTCGCCCTGCTGGCGAAGGGGCCGGCGCATTTCCTTTTCTTCTACCTCCTGCTGGCTGGCGTGTGCTGGCAGACGAGGCGCTGGCGTGAGCTCTTCTCGCTGCCACATCTCCTGGGGCTGGCGGTCTGCTTCGGCATCGCACTCGCGTGGGCCATCCCCTTCATCAGTGAGTACAACAAGGTGCTGCAGGAGGTGCACCAGCGTGCGGTGGCCGATGCCCAACTCAAGGGACTCCCCGCCCCTGAGGCACCCCGCAGCGCCGTCGACTCCTGGCTCTTCGAAGTCAGCAGCCGCGTCACTGGTGAGGAGAAGAGCTCCCTGGGCGACTGGCTCGTGCGCGGACCGCGGGCGCTGGTGATGTTCCTCCCATGGATTCTCTTCCTGCCGCTCGCGTGGAAGAGGCAGGTGGTGGTGGGCGCCTTGAAGACGGAGGACTGCACCCGCGTCTTCCGCGGCATCCTGTACGGATCCATGGCGGGCTTTGCCTTCATGGTGCTGCTTCCCAGCTCCAGTCCGCGCTACGTCGCGCCGCTGCTAGGCCCGGTGGCCATGCTCCTGGGCTGGCTGCTCGCTGCCGGCATGGCGGAGGGACAACGCCGCGCCTTTGGCATCTGGAAACACCTCATGCTCGCCGTGGCCGGGGTCGCGCTGCTCGGCCTCGCCGGACTCGCGGCCTTTTCGAAAGTGGACCTGTCACTGCCCGTGGGTGAGTCGGCGCTGTGGATCGCAGCCTTCTTGGCCTGCGCTGGAGCCTGCGTGTGGGTGCTGCGTCATCGTGAAAGCCTGGCGGAAAAGTTTGCTGCATGGGCCTGCATCGCCATGACCGCCGCGATTGGCTTCTACGGCGCACTGACCGGCGTGTACGTGCACACGGATCACCTGATCAAACCGGTGGCGGATTCCATCAACAAGGCCATGGAGCCGAAGGATGGTCCGCTGCTCCTTTTGCATCTGGCCCAGATCCCCTACCCCTTCTACCTGCCCGAGGACACGTTTGAGATCTACGACATCAACCTGATTCCCGACAGCGGCATCAAGTGGATGCTCACCACACCGCAAATCTACAAGGACTGGTACATCTACTTCGAGCGCCGCTACGGCAAAAGCGAGATCCGTGGCCAGTTCACCGGCGAATGGGGTGAGCAACGCAGTGAGAAGGAATTCGTGCTGGTGCGGTTTGCGGGGAAGTAGAATAACGTACCTCATCCGCCTGCCCACCCAGCATGCCTGCGAACCAGTACAACGACTCCGAAGCGTTGACGGCATACATCATCGCCAACTACAGGCACCTAATGACGCCAATGGAAGGGCGCGCCTCGCTGTACTTGCTCACAACGGCCAAGGACCAGGCCTATGGATCTCGCTCAGAAATCACGGAACGTTATCAGCGGTTACACGGCCCTCTCCCACCAGAAGCAAAACAACTTCTGGCCGATGGACCAGCTTTGTTCCATGAACGAATCCGTAATCGCATCCTCTCCGAACACGCGGACAAAGTCGTGTTGAACCGTTGTGAGAAATGCGGCAGCC
>JAEYUU010000234.1 GCA_023429545.1 Verrucomicrobiota bacterium | reverse complement strand
ACGTAGGGCCACTGGTCTCCAAACTCGTACGTCTCACCCGGGCGAAGGATGGTGTCACCGCGTGCCGGTGTGCCTGTCACCCACACCACGCCGCTCGACAACTCAAGACATGTAATGCCAGCAGCCTGATCCAATGAGAGAACCGTGCCACGTGGAAGATGGGCCACCTCTCTGGAAGACTCTGTGGCAGGCGCGCCGACCCGGTCGGGAATGGTCCAGAGCTTATCCAGAAATGTCCCGACACGCTGAAGCATGGCTTCAACCAGGGTTTTGCGTCCTTGACGGCCGATGCGTGCGGAGAGTGCTGAGGTGTTCATGCACCAATCATCTCTGATACATACTGTGCTGAACAGATTCACAATGATAAGTTTCTATGTTACACAGATCTCCTGATGCCCGTCACTGTGCTACTTGATGACCCTTACACAGGGCATGGTAATCGCTTCATTCCGAGGATGAGCCCATCTGTACAACATCAAACTGCATCAAACTGTATCTGTGCAGGAACGATTTTCATGTTAAGATTGTCAGATGCACTCCACGGCATCCCATGAATCAGCGCCCCTCTACCGGACATTGGCAGACCGGCTGGAGGGCATGATTGGCTCAAACTCCCTGCGCCCAGGTGACCGCATGCCCTCGGTACGGCAGTTTGCGCGACAGCAGCGTGTGAGCGTACCCACTGCCATGCATGCCTATGCCACGCTGGAAACCCGCGGCCTGGTGGAAGCGCGACCGAAGTCCGGCTTTTTCGTAAGAGCCAGCAAGGCCGACCTGGTTCGTGCTCCAAAAACAGTCCCCAGTGCGCCAAAGGGCACTGACTTCTCCAGCCTCGATCCGCTGGATTCTATCATCGCGGCACATGACAATCCGGAATTGGTGCCGCTGGGAATGGCGCTGCCGGATCCCGAGTTGCTGCCTGGAGAGAAACTGGCGCGCAGCATGAGCTCGATCGCGCGCAGTCTCGGCGCGCGTAGCACCAACTATGATATGCCTCCGGGCAATGAGTCCCTCCGCCGTGAGCTGGCTCGTCGGTCGCTGGATTGGGGGTGTTCCCTGCAACCGGAGGAGTTCATCATCACCAACGGTTGCACGGAGGCGCTCTCACTGGCTCTGCGGGCAGTGTGCAATCCAGGTGACACAGTCGTGGTGGAGTCGCCCACCTACTTTGGGCTCACGGGCATCCTGCGCGAACTGCAACTCAAGGCACTGCCCATTCCGGTCGACAACGTCAATGGCATCGACCTCGACGCGCTTGAGACCTGCCTGCGCCGTAACAAGGTTGCCGCTTGCGCACTGATCCCGAACTTCCACAATCCCGTTGGCTATGCGATGCCGGAGGAACGCAAACGGCGCCTTCTGGAAATCGTCTCGAAGCGTGACATCCCGGTCATCGAGGATGACATCTACGGAGAGCTCAATCACTCCGGTGATCGCCCACGCTGCCTGAAGGCATTTGACCGCAATGGACTCGTGATCCTTTGCAGTTCCTTCTCGAAGAATCTCGCTCCCGGCTACCGCGTCGGCTACGTGGCTGCGGGGCGCTGGCATGCAAAGGTCTTGCGCTTGAAAATTGCCTACTCACTGGCGAATGCCACCCTGCCGTCCCTCGTGATTTCCGAGTACCTGCGCAATGGAGGCTACGATCGCTACCTGCGCACGCTGCGCCAGACCTACCGCCAGCAGGTGGAGCGCATGCGTGAGGCAGTCGTGCACAGCTTTCCCGAGGGCATCGGCCTTTCCCGGCCCCAGGGGAACTTCGTGCTCTGGTGTGAGCTTCCCCCGCAGATCGATTCGCTGGTGCTTTTCAAGCAGGCCCTGCGTGCCGGCATCAGCATTGCGCCGGGTCCGCTTTTCTCACCCGACGGTGGGTTCCGGAACTTCCTGCGGCTTAATTGCGGGTATCCCATGACGCCCGCGGTGGAGAGGGCGGTGACAGTATTGGGACAGCTTGCACGCCAGCTTGCGAGAAGCTAGAGCTGGGACGCTCTGCGCTTCTCCGCCATGCAAACGCTACCCATCCTCGCTGTCTCCCAATCCTTTTCCGATGGCATCTCAGCCTTTGCAGGCTGGCTTTGGAACTGGCCTCTGATCGTCCTTCTCTTCGGCACGCACATCTTTCTCACCTTCCGACTCGGCTTCATCCAGCGATTCACGAGGAGGGCCATCAAGCTTTCCATGACCAGGGAGGAAGGTGCTGAAGGTGACGTGAGCAATTTTGGCGCCCTCACCACCGCGCTCGCCGCCACCATTGGCACGGGCAACATCATCGGTGTGGCAGGCGCAGTGGCCATGGGAGGACCAGGCGCCGTATTGTGGATGTGGCTCACAGGCGTCTTCGGCATCGCGACGAAATACACGGAGGCGCTGCTGGCCGTGAAATATCGCGTGAAGCTGGCCAATGGCACTTGGGCAGGCGGGCCCATGTATGTGCTGGAGCGGGGCCTTGGCATGAAGTGGCTGGGCGTCCTCTTTGCCATTTTCACCTGCATCGCCGCCTTTGGCATCGGCTGCATGACCCAGGCAAACTCCGTGGTGACCCAAATCCAGCAAAGCCTTCCAAATGCAAATCCACAAAGCGTGGCCTGGATCGCTGGCATTGCCATGAGTGCGCTAACGGCATTCGTCGTACTGGGAGGCATCAAATCCATCGCGCGGACCTGCGAGTTCCTCGTACCCTTCATGGCCGTCGGCTATGTTCTGGGCTGCGCCGCCATCCTCATCAAGAACTGGGCCGTCCTGGATGACACCATCATGCTCATCTTGAAGTCCGCCTTTACCGGTCAGGCCGCCATTGGCGGCTTTGTTGGCGCGGGTTTGAAGGAAGCCATGCGCGCAGGCATCGCGCGTGGCCTGTTCTCAAATGAATCTGGTCTCGGCAGCGCGCCCATCGTGGCGGCCGCCGCACAGACCCGCAATCCGGTCCGGCAGGCGCTGGTGTCCTCCACCGGAACGTTCTGGGACACAGTCGTGGTATGCCTCGCCACGGGTCTGGTGATTGTCAGCAGCGGCCACTGGCAGGAAGGCATGGACAAAACGCAGCTCACGCGTGCCGCGTTTGCGGATTTGCATGCTTATGGCCCCTACATTCTCACCTTCGGTCTCATCACCTTTGTCTTCTCCACCATTCTAGGCTGGAACTACTATGGTGAGAAAGCGGCGGAGTATCTCTTCGGCACACGCGCAGTCTTTCCGTATCGCATTCTCTGGGTGATCGCTGTGCTCGTCGGCTCCGTGCACAAGGATCAGGTTGTGTGGGATTTTGCCGACATCGCCAACGCCTTCATGGCGGTGCCGAATCTCATCGCACTTCTGGCGCTGAGCGGCCTGGCGGCCCGTGAGACGTGGGCCAGCAAGAATGACCTGACGGGGAAATCCTAGCGTTGGTCGCATGCGTCATGCCTTCGCCGCGGCCGCAGCTTCCAGCTCCACGGCGGATGGTTCCACCTTGGGCGGGCCGGAGATTTTCTCCGCGAGTCGCTGCACCACGACATACAGCCACGGAATGAAAAACACCCCAATGACGGTGGCCGTGGCCATGCCAAAGCACACCGCAGTACCCAGGCTCTGGCGGCTCGCGGCACCTGCGCCACTGGAGAGCACCAGGGGCACCACACCCAGGATGAAGGCCAGCGAGGTCATGACGATGGGACGCAGGCGCAGTTTCGCGCCTTCCAGAGCTGCCTCTACTATATCCATTCCCTTCTCACGCCGCACCTTGGCAAACTCCACGATCAGGATCGCGTTTTTTGCCGCCAGACCGATCAGCATCACAAGACCAATCTGCACATACACATCATTCGTCAAGCCACGCAGGTACGCACCGAGGAAGGCACCGAAGACGCCAATGGGCAGGCCAAAGAGCACCGCGAACGGCACTGCCCAGCTCTCGTACTGCGCCGCCAGCACCAGGAATACAAACAGAAGTGCGAGCCCAAGGATCATCGACTGCTGACCTGATGCCTGCTTCTCTTGCAGAGCGGTCCCCGTCCATTCATAGCCAAAGCCGTCGGGAATCTGCTCCCTGGCCAGTTCCTCCATGGTGGCAATGGCCTGCCCCGAACTGAACCCTGGAGCCGCGGATGCGGTGATCTCCGCGGTGCGGTACACATTGAAATGCGGCAGCAGATCCGCGCCTGTCGTTGACTCCACCTTGGAGAACGTGCTGAAGGGCACCATGCTGCCATCCGCGCTGCGGACATAGATGCTGTAGATATCCTCGGGATTCATGCGGTACTGCGGCTCCGCCTGCACCTTTACCTGGAAGCTCCGGCCAAAGAGCGTGAGATCATTCACATAGAGACCACCAAGGTAGGTCTGCAGCGCGCCGAAGACACTGTCCAGCGGGATGCCCAGAGCCTTGATCTTGTCGCGGTCCAGATCCACGGAGAGCTGCGGTACGCGCGTGCTGTAAAAAGTGAACGCTCGCGCAATGCCAGGCTTCTGGGACAGGGCTCCCAGGAAGTGGTCCGCGACCTGCTGCAGTTCCTCCGGAGTCCGCCCAGTACGATCCTGCAATTCAAACTGAACGCCGCCCGCATTGCCCAACCCCTGGATGGGTGGGGGCGATGTGGGAATGATCATCGCTTCCGGAATCTGGCTTACCCGGGCGAAGATGGAGGGAACCATGTGCGCCACCTGCTCGGTGGGATCCTTTCGTTCACTCCAGTCCTTCAGGGAAACGATGCAGGCGCCGGAATTTGAACTGCGCGCACCACTCAGGAGATTCAGCCCCCCAATCGTGATGACATCGCTGACACCCGGTGTCTCTTTCAGAATGTCCTCCACCTTCTGCAGCACGCGATCCGTGCGCTCCTGCGAGGCGCCATCCGGAAGTGTGGTCACCACGAAGAGATAACCCATGTCCTCATCCGGCAGGAAGGAGGTGGGCAGTCGCTTCAGCAAGCCAATGGCGCCCGCATAGATCCCAATCAGCAGGATGGCGGATACGAGGCCGAAGCGAATGAGCCTCCGGCAGACACTCACGTAGCTGCCCGTGACCCGGTCAAAGTAACGGTTGAAAGCCGCCAGCGCTCTCCCCACCGGTCCTTTTGTGGGTGTACGATGACGCAGCAACATGACACACAGGGCGGGAGTCAGTGTGAGCGCCACCAGCGCGGAAATCAGCACAGACACGGAAAGCGTAATGGCAAACTGCTGGTACAGCTTCCCGGTGATGCCACCCATGAAGGATACAGGAACGAATACCGAGCACAGCACCAGTGCGATTGCGATGACCGGTCCGGATACCTCGGTCATGGCCCGTTCCGTGGCTTTTAGCGGGCTCAATCCCCGCTCGATGTGATGCTCCACCGCCTCCACCACCACGATGGCGTCATCCACCACCAGACCAATGGCCAGCACCAGCGCAAAAAGTGTGAGTGTATTGATGGAGAAGCCGAGTGGTCCGAAGATGGCAAAGGTGCCAATCAATGACACCGGCACCGCGAGCATGGGAATCAAGGTGGCACGCCAGTTCCCCAGGAAGACGAACACCACAATTACCACCAGCACGAAGGCTTCTGCCAGCGTGTGCATCACCTCCTCAATGGAAGCCGTGACGAATTTCGTGGTGTCAAAGCTCACCGCGACCTTCATCCCCGGTGGCAGTGACTTGGCGAGTTCATCCATGCGGGCCTTTGCTGCGTTCGCCGTGTCCAGGGCATTGGCCGTGGGTAGCTGAAAAATGCCAATGAGCGCCGCCGGTGATCCATTGATGCGACCGAAGCTGGTGTAGTCCTTCCCGCCCAGTTCAGTGCGCCCCACATCCCGCGCGCGCACCACGGTGCCGTCCTTCAGGGTCAAGATGACAATCTCGCCAAACTCCTCGGGCGTGACGAGACGTCCCTTCACATTCACGGAGAATTGAAATTCGTTTCCCGGCGCCGCGGGTGGCGCACCAATCTGACCGGCCGCCGCCTGCACGTTCTGTTCCTGAAGCGCCTGTGCCACATCGTTCGCAGTGAGGCCGAGCTTGGCCAGCTTGTCCGGTTGCAGCCACAGGCGCATGGAGTAGTCCTTCTGCGTGAAAATCTGCACCGCCCCGACACCCTGCACACGGGCCAGCTCGGACTGCAAATTCAGGAAGGCATAGTTGTTCAGGAAAAGATCGTCATAGGCCCCATCCGGCGAACTCAACGCGAACACCAGCAGCATGTCCGGCGACTGCTTGGTCACGGTGATGCCGTTTTTCGTCACGTCAGCGGGCAGCTTCGACTGCGCGCGCGCGACGCGATTCTGCACATCCACTGCCGCATCATCGATGTTCTTGCCAACCTTGAAGGTCACCTTGATGCTGCACTGGCCGTCACTGGTGCTGCTGCTGGACATGTAGATCATGTCCTCCGCGCCATTGATCTCCTGCTCCAGCGGTGTCGTGACCGTCTCCTCCACCACCTTCGAGCTTGCTCCGGGATACGTGGCCGTGACCTGGATGGTCGGCGGCGTCATGTTGGGATAGCGTGCGATGGGCAGCGACTTGAGCCCGAGATACCCCACCAGCAAGATGAGGATGGACAGGAC
>JAEYUU010000200.1 GCA_023429545.1 Verrucomicrobiota bacterium | reverse complement strand
TTCCGGCGGCGGTGAGAGCGGGAGGGCTCCAGGAGTCCACAATCTGGACGGTCGTGCCCTTGGGGGCGTTGTCGAAGATGAAGAGGGCGCTCTCGATGGGCATGCGGACGCAGCCATGGGAGGCGGGGTAACCGGGCAGTTCACCTTCATGCATGCCGATGGGCATGTCTCCGATGCGCATCCAGCCGGGCAGGGGGCATTTGTAGATGGTGGAGATTTTGCCCTTCCGCACCTTTTCCGTGATGGTGAAGGTGCCACGCTTCGTCATGCGCGGGCCGCGTCCGCTGGAAATGGGCGTCTCGAAGGCGATGGCGCCGTCCTTCAGCATGTAGGCACGCTGCTGGCCGATGACGATCACGATGCGCAGGTCGCTGTGCTCGCGGGCCATCACTTCCTTGTACACCCGCGGGGCGTCCTGCACCAGCCTCTGGGACTTCACCTCAAGCTTCTGCCCGGGGCGGGTATCCGCGCCGAAGAAGGAGGCAAGGCGGGAGGAGGTGGGCTTCGTGATGGGATCCGCGGCCTGGGCGGAGGTGGCGCTGCCGAAGACCATGGCGAGCATGGCGGCGCTGAGCACGGCTTCCTTGAGCCCGCGCCCTTCGACCTCTGCGGCATCGAGGATGATGCAACTGCTCTGGCCGATGCCAGTGCTCTCCTGCCAAGAGGCTCCGGGAATGGTGTGGCGCACTTCCTCAATGCTGGGGCCATCGGCAAGCCAGATGCCCAAAAATGAAATCCTGGCGGTTTCCTCCTCAAATTTCACCGTGAGGAGCGGCACGGCCTCGCCCTTGAATCCGGCGGCGGCGATGCAGCTCACTTCACGCACCGCCTCGGAGAAGACGCGGGCAAGCTCCTCCGGCGTGCCAAGGAAGTGCTCGCTGAGCATGGCATGGCCGACCTGGCGGATGACACCCGCCCAGTCGAAGTAGCTCATGGCAGGCCGCGCCTCAATGAGGGGGAAGTGACTCTCCGCCTCGGGCGAGATGGTCAGGAGCTGGAGGGTGCTGTCGTCATCCAGGTCGCCGTCATAGGAGACGTCGTTGCTGTGCATGGCGAAGGTGGCGGCACGCGGGGCGGCCAGCTCCTGGAAAACCTGGAAGAGGTCCGTCGTATTGCCGACGCGCTGCTCCTGGCTGGCGAGTACCACGTCATCGCCCTCGGTAGGCAGGATGGAACGCGGCACCAGGATGGAGAGAGATGCGGTGGGAGTGGCGACGGCATGCATGGCTTTGGCAGGGGAGAGGGAATTGTGGGGGGTGTACTGTCAGGCTGAAATGGATGAAGCGGTGGGGGAAAAAGTTTCGTTGGGGCGAAGGGGACTTTGGACTGCTTACCCTAATGCATGTCAGGCCGGAGCCGGTTGTGACGCCAGCGTGGGCAGGCGGAGGCGTTTCTTGTCGGGCAGGCCGCTGGCTATCTGTTGCAGCAGGGACTTTGCCTGCAAGGGGGAAGTGTGCGGAAAAATGGAGAGCATGCGTGCCAGCAGGCCGGCGGCGCGGGGCGCGGCGAAGCTGCTGCCGGTGGCCTCGCGGCGGAGGCCTCCCTTCCACGGCACATTGACGTTCACTCCCAGGGCGGCGAACTCCACCAGCGTGCCGGGGGGATTGCGGAAGATCATGTCGCGCTGCGGGGTGTCCAGCATGTTCACCGTGATCACGCTGGCGAAATCCCCGGGCCACTCCGGTTTGCGGAAATCGTCATTGTTGCACGCGGCGACCACATGGATGCCGCTGAGGTAGGCATCGTCCACCCAGTCCTTGAACATGAGGATCTGCGACTTCAGCCGCGCGCCGAAGCTGCAGTTCAGGATGTGATAGCCGCGCTCCAGGGCGAGCCGCGCGCCGAAGCAGATCATTTCACTCTGCGACTGGTTGTGCGCATCCAGCACGCGGAAGCTGCCGATCTCCGCCTCCGGAGCCATCTCGTGAATGATGCTCGCCACCGCGGTGCCGTGGCCGAAGAGGTCGGTTCGGTTCCCCGGCTTCGCCTCCAGGATGCCAAGCTCCTCCTCCATGCACAGGTCATCGGCGATTTTCACATTCTTGAGGTCGGGATGATCCCACTCCACGCCGGAGTCGAGCACGGCGATACGGATGCCGCGTCCGCGACCGCTGCGCATGGCGGCGGCGGCCTGTTCGGGGGTGATCCATCTGGCGGGGCTGCCCGTCATGCCTCAGTCCTCTTCCAGTCCGATGGCGGCGCAGAGCAGCTTGTGATCGAGCAGCCGGCCAAAGAGCCGCGCGAGGAGATTGAGCTCCTCCACTGCTTCCGGGGTGAAGCCAGGCGGCTCCGGCGAATCGAGCGTGGGCTTGAACTGGTACGCGGCGAGCACGCCGCGCATCTTTCCCGCGATGAAGAAGCGGACAAGCACCCGGCTGCAGACGATGACACCGAGCCGCTCCTCCAGCATGCTGGCGGCCGCGCGGTTCTGCGAGAGGTTGTTCTCACAAAAGGGCTGCTGCGTGGCGAGAATCATGCCGGAGAGACCCGAGTCCACGGGCACCTTGAGATTGTTCAGCCGGTCCGAATGCGGGCCCTGATTGTAGGCGCAGAGCAGGTTCTTCTGCTCCTTGTCCGCCAGCCAGAAGACGCCCTCGTGCGCCCCGGCATCCCGGAAGCAGTCGGCGGCCAGCCGGACCATCAGCGGATCCAGGAACTCCATGAACGTGGCCGGGCGGATGTGGGAGGCGAAGTTCCCCACGCGCTCCTCGATGGCCTGGGCATGGGGCGCGACCCGGGGGTCGGGCAGCCAGCGCATGGACGTGGTGTTTCCCAAGTCGGCGTAGGATGACATGGCGCGACTTTAGCGCGTGGCCATCCGTGTCGCAACAAATGCCACGTCGTCGTGAATGGCCACCCTTGAGGGAATGGCCGCAAAAGAACGCAAAAAACGCAAAGGAGGTAGAATGCTTATGGAGTGGGGTGACAAGGGTTTGTCCCCCATCATTCCATTCTTCCAGGCCGTCCCCCTCACGCCTCCAGCGCAAGGTCCTTGGGAGCGTCTTCCTCCTCTGGTTCCTCTTTCATCCCGGCGGCGTGCTGCATGTGCGG
>JAEYUU010000129.1 GCA_023429545.1 Verrucomicrobiota bacterium | reverse complement strand
GACTGGCCCCCCTCCCACCACGCTGCTGCCGCAGGGAACTCCGGGCGCCGCACCGATTCCGCAGACAGCGCCGGGGTACCAGCCGCCGGCGCGTCCATCGATTCTGCCGCCGTAGGCCCTGAGTGCGCGCACGCGGATGCTGCACGGATCACGCGCAACATGGTGGTGGCACATGGCGTTTGTCTCTGCTCCATTCATCCCTCCATGAAGCCACGTCTCCTTGCCATCGCCCTTGCCTCGCTCGCGCTCAGCGCGGGTCTTTTGCTGAAATCTCCTGCCGCCCCGGCCGCCGACGCCAAACCGCTGCGCGTGCTCCTCGTCACCGGCGGCTGCTGCCACGACTATGCAAAGCAGCGCCTCATCCTGGCGGAGGGTCTGGGTAGCCGGGCCAACATCCAGGTTGAGTTCGCCCACACTGATGACAAGAGCACCAAACCAAACTTCGCGATCTACAACAACGCCGACTGGGCCAAGGGTTTCGACGTCGTGATCCATGACGAATGCGCCGCCGATGTGATGGACCAGCCGTATGTGAACAACATCGTCAACGCGCACAAGGGCGGCGTGCCGGCGGTGAATCTTCACTGCGCCATGCACTCCTATCGCAAGGGATTCAAGGTGGGTGAACCCATCGCACCCGGATCTGAGCAGGCCATCTGGTTCGACATGCTCGGTCTCCAGTCGAACCGCCACGGCCCGCAGGAACCAATCGCCATCACGCACACCGACAAGGAGCATCCCATCACCAAGGGCCTGGAGGACTGGACCACCATCAAGGAGGAACTCTACAACAACGTGCAGGACCCGAAGAACTTCCCCGGCCACCACACCCTCGCGACCGGCAAGCAGGTGGTGAAGAACAAGGATGGCACCACGAAAGAAGAACAGGCCGTGATCACCTGGACAAATTCCTTCGGCCCCAAGAAGACACGCATCTTCAGCACCACGATCGGTCACAACAACGACACCGTGTCTGATGCACGCTACCTCGATCTGGTGACACGCGGTGTGCTCTGGGCCGCCGGCAAGCTGGGTGATGACGGCAAGCCCGTCGCGGGATATGAGGCGAAGAGCAAGTAGGCTGTCCACCGCCACAAAATGTAGCGATGTCCGGCAGCGTTGTCATCCGCGCGTATCGCTCTGGTGATCGGGTGTCTGACATCACCGCCATGCTCCACGAGTCCTACGCGGAGCTGGCGCGCCAGGGCCTGAAGTTCCTCGCCACACATCAGGATGATGCCACCACGCTGCGCCGCCTTGCTGACGGGCACGCCTTTGTGGCGGAGGATGGCGGGAGCATCATCGGCACCATCACGCTCTATGGGCCGGATCCGCAGTCGGCCTGCGAGTGGTACCGGCGGGATGGGGTGTATCATTTCGGGCAGTTCGCTGTGCGCCCGGATCGTCAGCGTGAAGGCATCGGGCACCGGTTGCTGCGGCACATTGAGGAGCAGGCGGTGTCGCGGGCTGCCACTGAGCTTTCGCTCGACACTGCGGAAACAGCGGAGCATTTGTGCCGTTGGTATGCACGCCTCGGTTTCCGTTTCATCCAGCATGTCTCCTGGGAGGTGACCAACTATCGCAGCGTCATCCTATCCAAATCCCTGAATCAAACCCTCGACTCAAACTCCGACCGTCCCACCACTCCTGCATGAAACGTCTGCTCCTTGCTTTCTCCGCCGTTGCCGCACTCGCCACCACGGCATTCCTTTTCGCCGCCGATGAAGCGAAGTCACCCACTGACTCCGCTGGAGTTCCCAAAGCGAAACCGCTCAAGATCCTTATGGTCTGCGGGGGCTGCTGCCACGACTACGAGAACCAGAAGCGCATCCTCGCGGAAGGGCTCAGCGCGCGGGCGAATGTGGAGTTCACCATCGTGCATGAAGGCCCGCCGCCTTCAGCGAAGGAGGCCCGCCTGCACAAGATCAGCATCTACGAAAAAGTAGACTGGGCGAAGGGATATGACCTTGTGCTGCACAATGAGTGCTTTGGCGCCATCGAGGACGTGGCCTTCGTGGAGCGCATTGCCAGGCCTCACAAGGACGGTGTGCCCGCGGTGATGCTGCACTGCTCCGCGCACAGCTATCGCGCCGCAAAGACGGATGAATGGCGCAAAGTGGTGGGCCAGAAGAGCATGAGCCACGAGAAGAACCGCGACCTGCTGGTGAAGAACATCGCTCCGGAGCATCCCGTGATGAAGGGCTTCCCCATGGAGTGGCTCAACCCGAAGGATGAACTCTACAAGAACGAGGAACTGTATCCCGGATTTGTCCCGCTTGCGAAGGCGTACGGCGAAGACACCAAGAAGGATCACCACGTGATCTGGGTGAACACTTACGGCAAGGGCAAGGTCTTCGGCACCACCCTGGGGCATAACAACTCCACCATGGAAGCCCCCGAGTACCTCGACCTCGTGGCACGTGGCCTGCTCTGGGCCTGCGGCAAGCTGGATGAGAATGGCAAGCCGGTGGCCGGGTATGGGGCAACGCAGAAGTAAGTAGCGCGCCGCACCGGGCCGTACAGATTCGTGCAACGACAAATAGGCGCTGGTTTCAGCGCCTATTTGCGTTTGGACGTGTGTTTACGGTGAGGACGCTTGGGAAGTTCGTTGAGTCTTCGTCCAGTTTCCGTATTGGTGGCGCATGCTTCAACGTCTTGCCTTTGCATGCCTTGCCGTGATTGCGGTCGTGTTGACCAATGCAGCTTCTGCCGCCGAAATCGCCCCGTACACCATGCGCGGGGGATTGCCGAATTTTTGGAGGAAGGTGGTGGAGAAGGGGCCGGAGCCGGTGCGCATCAGTTATTTCGGGGGGTCCATCACTGCGGGCGCGGGTTCCAGCAAGCCGCAGTTCTGCTACCGGGAACTGCTGACCGCGTGGCTGAAGAAGGAAAATCCGGGCGTGCCTTTCCAGCCGTACAACGCGGCGATTGGGGGCACGGGTTCGTGGCTTGGCGCGTTCCGATGCTGGAATGATGTGGGATATCAGCGGCCGGATCTCGTGATTGTGGAGTTCGCGGTGAATGATGGCGGCGTGCCGGAAGATCAGGTGATTGCCAGCATGGAGGGCATCGTGCGCCAGCTTCGCCTGAAGACGCCGTCGAAGCCGGACATTCTCTTTGTGTACACGTTGGTGAAGGGACACCTGGAGGATTTCAAGGCGGGGAAGTTGCCACCCACCATGCAGTATCATGAAAAGGTGGCGGCGTACTACGGCATCCCCAGCGTGGTGATGGCGAAGCACGCGGCGGATCAAATCCTCGGCGGGAAGATGACCATGGAGGAGTTCGCGAAGGACAACGTGCACCCCACGGATGCGGGTTATGCGTTGTACCTGGAAGCGCTGAAGCCCTTCTTCGCAGCGGTGAAGAGCGCGCCTGTGGCGAAAGAAGTGGTGAAGTCGGAGGTCCCAGCGCCCCTGTCTCCCAAGGCCATGGAGAACGCGCGCCTCGTGCCTTACGATTGGGCGCAGATGGATGACGGCTGGCTTGGCTGGCAGCTCAGCACTTCTGGCAATCTGCCCCACGTAGCTGTGAGTGACAAAGCTGGTGCGACCATCACGCTGAAGTTCAAGGGATCGCAGATCGGTATCTATGACATCATCGGCCCGGACACAGGCAACTTGGAATACAGCCTGGATGGGAGTGAGTGGAAACTGAAGGTGAACTTCGACAAGTGCTGCCTCACTTACGCACGCGCTGCCTCCACTGTCTTCGCGTGTGACCTTGATCCGAAGGTGGAGCATGAACTG
>JAEYUU010000091.1 GCA_023429545.1 Verrucomicrobiota bacterium | reverse complement strand
GCATGGGGCTGGCGATGCCCGGGAAGTCCACCCCATCCAGCCGGCCCAGCATGAGGGTACCAGCGGTGACGGAGGCGCCGGTGTGCCCCGCGCTCACCACGGCTTGGGCGGCGCCCTGTTTTACCAGGTCCACCGCCACCGAGATGGAGGAGTTCTTTTTCTTGCGTACCGCGTCGAGGCCGGAGTCGTGCATGTCCACCACCTGGCTGGCGTGAACGATTTCAATGCGTTCACGCTGACCCACCTGCTGGGCATCCAGCTCCGCTTCAACGGTGTCCTTCGGGCCGGTGAGGTAGAACTTCTCAACGTCCGCCAGAGTATCCAGGGCCAGCTTCAGGCCCCCAATGGGATTCTTGGGCGCGACGTCGCCGCCCATCGCATCGAGGACGATCTTCATGTGGGTTCTGCCTGGCTGATCTGCACGGTTCGGGCAGGGCAGTTAGCGCAGGGAGGAAGCAGATGCAACCCGCAAAGATAAGGCGGGGGAAAAGTATCGCGGGAGGCTCAAGTTGAAGCCAAATGGGTGGGCCTAAACCTTCCGCCAGCGGCGAGACTTGAAGTCAAACCTGGGCAGGGATCCCTGGGCGGCGAGGCGCACGGGGATGCGAAGGCTGAAGGTGTCCCGCAGGCGCTCCTGGAGCTTGGAGATCACGGCGTCATCCGCGCCGGGGGCGAGCTCGACAATGAGGTCAATCTCATCCATCGCCTCCACCTTGCGCTGCTCCACCTGGAACTCGGCGATTTCCGGGAAGCGGCGGATCACATTCTCCAGCGCACTGGGGTAGATGTTCACGCCGCGAATGACCGCCATGTCGTCGACACGCCCGAGGACGCCCCCCTCAAGATAGAGCCGATCCTCCACGCGATGTGGTGCGACCCAGTCGCCGGTGCAGTACCGGATGAGCGGGCAGGCGGTGCGGTCCAGGGTGGTGAGGACAAGTTCGCCCTCCTCCCCTTCCTCCACCGGGTGTCCGGTGTTCGGATCCAGCACCTCGGCGAAGTACGCATCCTCGATGACACAGAGGCTGGAGGGCTGTGCAGGGTCTTCGTAACTCACGGGACCGATCTCGGAAAGGCCGTGGTGGTCGAATACTTTTACGCCGCCCCAGAGTTCTTTGAGGCGGTCGCGGACGACGGGGATGCTGCCTCCCGGTTCGCCCGCCACAATGATGCGACGCACGCTGAGCTGCTCAAGACTCACTCCACTGGGCGCGCCGATGTTTTCCCCGAGGCGGAGGGCATACGTGGGCGTGCAGCAGAGCACCGTCGCTTTGTATCGCGCCATCATTTCCAGCCGTGCGTTGGTGGACTGGCCCCCGCCGGGAATCACGAGGCAGTCACGCGCCGCGGCCTCGAACGCCGTCCAGAAGCCGAGGAAGGGACCAAAGCTGAAGGCGAAGAAAATGCGCTCACCCGCCTGCACCCCCGCCGCACGATAGACCTGCCGCCAGCAGGAGAGCATGGACTCCCAGCTCGCAGGCGTGTCCAACACAGCCATGGGGGCGCCGGTGAGCGTGCCGCTGGTCTGGCAGAAGCGGGTGTAGCGCTCGATGGGCTCGGTGAAGTTCGAGCCGAAGGGTGGGTGCAACAGGCGATCCTGCAGCAGATCTGCCTTGGTGGTGAAGGGCACGCGCTGCACGAAGTCCTCCAGGCTGGTGATTCCGTAAGGATCCACCCCGTGCTGGTGCAGGCGGTTGGAGTTGAAGTTCTCCGTGGTGCCGAGCTTCACGAGGAGACGCTTCAGCTTCTCCCACTGCCGCTCGCGCAGTCCAGCCGAATGGCCGGGAAGCTCGATGCGCATCGTGTGCTGGGAGATGGCCATGGGGGCGGACGGGCGTGATTGGGTGAATGGAATTGCTCAGGGGCGAATCGAATCCGTCGAAGTCGCGCAAAACCGCGCGGCTTGGCGAAGAAGCGAGGGACGCAATACCCATCAATTGACGAGGTTCTATCGTCAACTGGATTGGTATGGACGCGCACGCGAATGCGGCCCCTCATTTCAGCGAGCACTCACCTTCGCCATGGCCACGCCCATGCGCATCAGTGACCGGAAGGAGCGCTTGCCGTGGCTCCGGCGGGCTTGGCGGCTGGTCCGCGATTCGAGGGTGAATAGTAGGCGACCAGGAAGGTACCCACCGCGGCGAGCACGATGCCAGCAAAGAACTGCATTGGGATGGCCTTCAGCCCGCCTTCCGGCGGATGCATGATCATGGCCACGATGGTATTCACCACCGGCGCTCCGGCAAAGACGATGGGCATGACCTGCGCGGGAGCAGCGCCCTTGAAGATGGCGGCGGCAGCGCCCAGGGCGAGGATGAGGGTAAACGCGCCGACGGCTCCGGCAACACCCGCCAGGAAGCTCCAGGTGATCCCGCCGCTCGTGAGGCTCCAGTTCGTGCCACGCTGCATGAGGACAATGACCGGACCCACGATGGCCACCACGAAATAGGCGACGCCCACGAAGAGAAAGGCCTTCAGGCTGGCATTGGCCATTTCCGCACCGGCCGGCATGAGGCTGCGACCCTTGTGCAGGAGAATGCCGTAGACGCCCCAGGAAAGGACGGTGAGAAGGGCGTAGATGAGCCAGGTGGACATGATGGGTTTCTTCGGTGAGGTGGGATTCACAAGTGGGAGGTGAAGTTGGATCAGAGTAACGCAAAGCAGCAATGCGGCATTGCGGCAAACGGATTGTCAGGCCGTGAGAAGAGTGACCGCCGGGCAATCGGGATGTGGACAGGGAAAGTGGCAAAGAGCCCAAAGACGCGGAGGGAGCGTGACGCGCTACAACGCGGACCTCCTACCCTTTTCTCTTCCCCACGACCTCCGCCGGAGCGGTCTCCAGCTTCTCTTTTACCCGGACGGGAATCTCGACGGCTTTCATGCCGCCCTTTTCCTTGTCCTTCTGCACACACACGGCAGCAATGCGGCCCTCGGCGACGAGGGTGCCATCGAGCTTCCGCACGCGGAAGAGGTAGCGGATGGAGCGGGTGCGGAGTTCCTCCACCAGCAGTTCCACATCCACTTCGTCCTCAAAAAACAGGGGAACGAAAAAGTCACAGGAGGCATGCACCCGCGGCCAGCCCACGGGATTCCCCTCAATGGAGGCGCCCGGGCGCTCCACGATGCTCAACCCCAAGGACCGGAAGAAGGCGTGCTCCGCCCGCTCCATGAAGCGGAAGAAGTTCGAAAAGTGCACAATCCCAGCCATATCCGTGTCTGAAAACTGGACCAAATCACGGTGGACAAAGCGATGTGCAGGCATGGGAACGAGCATGGACGCGGGAGGCCCGGCTGCAAGAATTTCCTTCCCCGGTCGCGTACCTTGTGTCAGACTCCCGCCGCACGCCCTCTCCTCATAAAACCAATCATGCCTGCGACCCAGCCTGCTGTTCCGCTCGATTCATTGATGGAAAGCTATCTGACCGCCTACCGCCACATGGTACGGGCCCGGCTTCTTGAAGACAAGCTGGCCGGCCTGTACCGCGCGGGGGGCCGCATTGTCGGCGGAGTGTACGTCGGCAAGGGTCAGGAGGCCTTCAGCGCAGCACTGGCGGTGCATCTCGTGAAGGGCAAGGATATCTACGCCGGCCTCATCCGCGACCAGGCCGGGAAGCTGGCCTTTGGCGAGCCCATGCTGGACTGCACCCGCACCTACCTGGGCTCTGCCATGGGTCCCATGCGCGGTCGCGACGGCAACATCCACCGGGGCCGCCCCACCGAAGGCATGCCAGCCATGATTTCCCACCTGGGCTCCATGGTCAGTGTGGTCTCCGGGATGCTGATGGCCCGCCGGATGCTCGGCAAGCTGGGAGATGCCGTGGCTGCGACCTCCATCGGTGACGGCGGCACCTCCACCGGGGCTTTTCATGAAGGCCTGAACATGGCCGCGGTGGAGCGCCTGCCGCTGGTGGTCTCCGTGGCAAACAACCAGTACGCCTACTCCACCCCGACCGAGCGACAGTTTGCCTGCAGGAGCCTCGTGGATCGCGCTGTCGGGTACGGCATCGAAGGTTACGAGGTGGATGGCACCGATCTCGCCGCCTGCATCGCGGTGTTCCACCAGGCAGTGCAGCGCGCCCGCGCAGGGCACGGCCCGCAATTGGTGGTGGGCAATCTCCTCCGTCTCGCCGGTCACGGTGAGCACGATGACGCCTCCTACATTCCTGACGCCACGAAGAAGCTCGGCCGTGACAGCCTGACGATCTCCGAACAGAACATCCTGGAGAGGGGCTGGCTGTCCGACGCGGAGCTTCGAACCGTGCGCGAACAGGCGCGCGATGAGGTGGAGAAGGCCGTGTCACTCACCAGTCGCGAGCCTGCGCCTGATCCCTTCCGCGAAACGTGGACCGCCCTCTCCTCTTCGGGACTGGCAGAGGGCTGGGAAGTTCACTAAGGAAGGGGCAAGGGGTAAGAGAAAAGGGACAAGCGAGCGGCGTCTTCCTGTTGCCCGGCTCAATTGCCCTGTGGCTTCGGCATGAGCACGGAGGGAATGGCCGGGGCTGTGCGAGGCTCGAACCTCCCCTTGTTTCCAAGAGGATCGATTGGCCTCACGGACTCCACAGCGAGGAATACGAGGACAACAACGGTGATTCCCTGGGTGGCGCCAAGCCATTTCGTATCACCGAGCTTCTTCTTGGAGAGCCGCCGGACATCCAGCACGAAGATCCACGCCAGGGCATTGAAGGACACAATGAACCACATGCTCATTTCCGAGTAGCTGGAGTTCCACTCGCACACCACATAGGGAGGCGGGTCACCCTCGCCACGCAGGATGAACTCGCTGACTTCCACATGATATTTTCCGACGGGCATGGCTGCCGCGTAGCTGTTATGGAAGTAAAACGCCTCATACAGGCGGTGAGTGGGAAGATCGGAACTGCGCCGGAACTGCGCGCCATCAAACATGGTGAGCCAGCGACTGCGCCGCTCGCCGGTTTTCTCGAATGTCACGGTGGTCAGGACGAAGATTTCCTGATTGCGAATGAGGTGCTGGATCTTGCCTCCAGGGCTTTTGAAGTCATAGAATTTCAGATTCAGCGACGGATTGATATTGCCGCGGGGCTTCAGCTCGAAAGGTCCTGCCCCAGCCTTGAGCCGGTAGTATCTCGCATCCCCCTCCGTCTTCACC